>JANZZB010000044.1 GCA_026419635.1 Clostridiales bacterium
AGATGTGTATAAGAGACAGGCCATAAAGACAGCGGCCTTCGGGAATTGACTGTAACCAGCCTCAAAAGAACGGTTGATTAACCCATCTGAGTAGAGTTTGGAATATAATTTTGATGACGTGCCTAAAAGATACTCCGCTGCAAGTTCTCCCAAAAGCTCGTCTTTATAACGGTCTTTCGAAGGCTCCGGAGGAACAGTTTTAAATCCGGCGAGGACCATCGGCATGGAAAGCGCCATACGCATTTCTTTTTTTGGACACGCCGCAGTCGATTTTTCGTCTCCGTAAATTCTCTCAGCAATCTCAAGATTGTCCTTCTTTGTAATACGTTCGGCGGCGGAGGCAATCTGGTCCATGGACTGGTCGCCCGCGACGACAAGTACCATATTGGATGGACTGTAAAACGCTTTATGGCAACTATATAAAACGTCCGGTGTGATTTCGGAAATGCTTTTTACCGTTCCTATGATCGAATTGCGCACAGTATGGTTTTCAAAAAGCGCTTCAAACAAAAGATTAAAAGAGCGCCACCCCGGCGTATCTTCCACCATACCGATCTCCTGACCGATAATTCCTTGTTCCTTATCAACGCTTTCTTTCGTAAAATATGGATTTGAAACAAAATCCAAAAGAATATTAAGATTCTCGTCAAAACGGTCTGTTGATTCAAAATGATAAGCCGTCATTGTATGGCTGGTAAATGCATTCGGTGACGAGCCAAGTGCTGCGAATTTATTCATGGCGTTGCCGTCTTTCTGGTCAAACAGCTTGTGTTCCAGAAAATGAGCAACACCTCCCGGAGATTGGATCGTCTGATTATTTAAGACAAATTTAGAGTCGACAGAACCATAATTCGTCGCAAATACCGCAAAGCTCTTGTTGAAATTCTTTTTTGGAAAAAAGTATATAGAAAGACCGTTTGATAACCGTTTAAACAAAACTTCCTGATTCAATCTTTTCGAAATAATCCGTTTAGGCATTGTGTAATGACCATTCCTTTCGTTGTTTATTCGGCACAAAAAGACCATAAATCGGAATGGCCGTCATGTGCCCTCGCTGCATCTGACTGTTACATACAGTTTAGAATTTTATCTTAACAGTTAACGTAAATACGATTATTATTTTGCTTCTTCCCCTTTAAGGAAATAAACGGTGTCAAGAGTAACGGTTCCGGCTGCCGCGACAACATCATGCGAATCAACCCGTTCTGTTGCAAAAATCAATTCCTCCGGTCCGTAAGGAAGTCTTCCAACCGCCTGAGACAACTCAAAATCTTCAAGCTGTACTGGTGAATCCAAAATTGCTTTTAAGGATGTCAAAACACTTTTCTTAGCGGCATCAAACTCTTCCTCATTAAAATCAGCGGATTTCACGGCTTCAAGTTGTTTTAAGATTTCCTTTTTAGCAATTTCAAAATTTTGCACTTCGATCCCTGAGGAAACCGCCATAATGCCGGCAAGCTTTTCGAGAGTCGAACTTGCATAATAGCAAAGGGACATTTTTTCTCTGACGTTTAAAAAGAGTTTCGATGACGTCGATCCTCCGAATAGAGCATTCATAACAATCAAAGCCGGATATTCTCTTGATTCCGCCGTAATTGTTGTACGGAAACCAAGCGCAAGCTTTCCTTGCGATACCGCCATGGTCTCCGTTATATTTTTCTGTTCTTTATTTATACCGATCGCCGGAGGCGTCGCATTTGGCTTTTCTAGATTTATACCACGAAGACTCCCGAGTGATTCGCGAACAACATGTTCAACTGTGTCGGCATTTTCGTTTCCGCAATAAAAAATTTCTATTTGGCACGAACTTAACATTTCTTCATAATATGAATATGCTGTCTTTGCATCAATCTTTTTCGCAGTTTCGATGTCTCCGAGTTCAGAAAGACCGAATGGCTCGTTTTCGCACATGATTTCAAAAAGGCGTTTTTTTGCGTAGGTACGTTTATCGTTTATCTGAGCCTCTATCCTGTCAACCAAATTCGCCCTCTCACCGGCGACATAATTAGAATCAAACACAGAATCAACCAAATACGGGCGCAAAAGAATTTCAGAAAGAAGCATAAGGGTTTTCCTGAAAACCGGTTCCCCTCCTGTCGTCTGATCGCTAACCATATCACAGACAAATCCGACGCATTGCACAGCGCCTTTTTTACGAACATAAGGTTCAATCCGCGCTCCATATAAAGCATTTAACTCAAACGCTATTTTCTCCATGTCAGGATATTTTTTGCATCCGCGCCTCAAAAGGTTCGGCAAAAGTGCAAAGTTTGCCGCCTTTTCCTTTTCCAGTGTTGTTAAAAAACTGATTGAAAAACACGGGGCGATAAATTTATTTGTACTGATTACACGAAGCCACACCCCGGGGCTTATTTCAGTTCGAACTGTCTTTTGCATAAGTTGTAATGACCATTCCTCTCTCACAGTTGAGCTCACAGAACTGCCATTATCGAAATGGCGTTATGAGCATGTGCCAATGGCAGCTATCATAAAGGCTTGTTTTTTAACTTTTTCCCGGAAAATATTATTTTTAGATTATATCATTTTACTTTTGGAAAGAAAAGGACATGCAATGCAATTTTTCTTTCGGAAGGGTTGAGTTAGATACCGATATTCTATTTCTTTATAACTCAAGTACAATTTTGTGTTCGCCACTTTCTTTAAGCGTTATTTCATAGCTTTTTTCTTCCGGTTCCGTCTGTGCATCTAACAATTTATTATTTCTTAATACTTCAATCTGGTAAACGGCATTTTTATAATGAAGTGTTGCTTTGTATCCATTAAAATCATCCGGCAAAGAAGGTTTTATGATAAGTTTGCCGTCTAAAACCTTAATACCAAGCATGTTTTCGATCGTGACGCGAAAAAACCAGCCGGAGGCTCCCGTATAATAAGACCAACCCCCGCGGCCGATATGCTGAGGGTTTGCGTACACGTCTGCCGCAATTACAAATGGCTCCGCTTTATATTGTTCCGGCAAATGATTTTCCGGCAAAATCGCTTTCAGAATATCATATCCGTCGTTAGAATAGGAAAGTAAAAAGCATCCCATTGCAAGCCAGATTGCCCCATGTGTATACTGGCCTCCGTTTTCGCGCACTCCGGGAAGATAGCCTTTAATATAACCTGGGTTTTTTACTGAATTTTCAAACGGCGGCTTTAGAAGCAAAATAATCTGATTTTCCCGATCAAATAATTCATTGACAGCGCTTTTTACCGCAGTTCGACTCTTGTTTTCGTCGCAAGGCACAAGCGTGCTAAAACTTTGGGATATGGAATCAATTTTGCATTCGTCGCAAACTTTTGAGCCAAGCGGCTCCCCATCGTCATAATAGCCCCTAAGGAAATAGCTATCGTCCCATGCGGCTTCCGCCGCAGCAGCGTATTCTGTTGCTTTTTTGAGATATCTTGCGGCACGATCATCTTCTTTTATTGCTTCGCAAAGCTTTGCCATTTTTGAAAGTACAAGAGATAAGAACCATGAAAGCCAAACACTTTCACCTTTTCCCTGCACGCCCACCATATTCATTCCGTCGTTCCAGTCACACGTTCCGATAAGCGGTAAAGAATGCTCTCCGCTTCCTCGTTTTAAGACCAGATCTACAGCGCGCACCGCGTGATAGAATATGGTTTCTTTTATTGGAGAGATCCTTGGTGTCTCATATCGCTCTGTCGAATTTTCATCCAGTGGCGGGGATTCGATATACGGAACAGTTAGTTTTAATATATCGAAATCTTCTGTCTTTTCAAGATATTCACAAAGTGCATACGGCAGCCATAAAAGGTCATCGCTGCATTTTGTACGGATTCCACGATGCCCTTCCTCCTTTTTTGTATTTGTATAATGCCACCAGTGCTGCGTATCTCCCTCTAGAAACTGGTGTGCACATGCACGAATAATATGCTCTTTTACAACATCCGGACAAACCAGTGTCAGAGCCGTAACATCCTGAAGCTGATCCCGGAATCCGAACGCACCACCGTTTTGATAAAAGGATGTTCGCGCATACACACGGCAGCACAAAGTCTGATACACCGCCCAGGTATTCATATAACGGTCAAGAGCTCCGTCTTTGGTATGAATCTGAATTTTTCCAGCCAGAGACTTCCAGTATTCTAAAACCGAATTAAATTCCTTCATTGCATTTTCATAACCCGCAAGTATTTTTGCGCCGTCTGTTACATTTAATTTGCCACATGCCATGTGCACAATAACGGCCGTGTGCTTGTCACCATTCTTTACAAAAGTTGTTCTTAATGCCAGGCAGGGATCTAATCCAGCACCCACGGCTCCGTCGAAGTTTCCGCCTTGAAAAGACGGAAGCGAACACGTATATTCGTTCTTTCCCGACCCGATTACCGTAAAATAATACGGCGAAAATTCCGTATTATAACGATTTTGCACCCAAACCGCGCCAGTTTCCTCAAAGACTCCGCTAACAATGTGGCTTGTCGATGGCAATGTCGGTCCCAATTGTAGTGTAGTACCACAAGACAGCATCAAATCTTCGGCATCACATTCTCCGGTCACTTCTGCAATCACAATCCTGCACGGAAGTCTTTTACAGACGAATATTGTTGTTTTTAGATTCAGCCTGCCGACTTTCTTTTCATATTGTGCATACCCGGGCGCAAATGTAACAGTACATGTGCCTGAGTGGTCGGCAAAAACGGATATTTTTTCTCCTTTAACAAAAAACTCCACCTGTTCCGGTCCAGAAACCGCCAACGGGTCGTTTATCCAGCAATTAATTCTGTTTTCCCTGGAATTCTGGAACCACATGTGACCCGCTCCACAGTCGGATGCGATATATCCGAAAGCCATATTGGCAAGTATATGGCTCTGCACAAGAGAAGGCAGACTTCTGTCGCACTGTATCTGGTATGATCCATCCTCCAAAAAGCGTCCTTCCGCTACCCCGCCGTCAGGCTTTGAAACATAACGCATTCTAAAAAGGCCTGCATTTGCAATCTGTTTTTTCGGCAGTCCTTTTTCGGGATCAATAATAATAGATGCACAGGAATATAGAAAATCCCGCTCCTCTTCAGATGTTTTTAATATATCAATAAAATGCACTCCGCCACGAATTCCAAGCAGGCTTTCGCCGCCTGAAGATTTTAAGGCTTCCATTAGTGCTGTTCTCACCGGACAATGATACTCGCCACCATCGAAGGTAAAGAGAATCAAATCAAAAAGTGCGCCGTTTACAAAACAGAAAATATGCTTTTTAATCCAAAAAGCCGCTTTTTTCGCCGCTTCTTCGTCGCTTGCCATAATTGCAGCAATCGGAAGCTCCCCCGAGATACCAAAACACCAAAGATCCTGCTGACCAAGTCTTGAATGAAGAGCTGCCTCTTTATGAAAGGCAGATTTCCCGAAAAGCACCGAGCTGTAAAGGTCAAATGCTTCTCCCACGTCTTTTTTGGTCAGCCCGAGAACGCGTGCACATCCCTCCTGGCGCGATGCCAAATCTGGCGTTTTTTTGATTAAAGCCCTTTCAAGACGTGAAAGCGTTTCATGAAGATCACGCCCCGCCGCAAGGGCGAAAGTAACATTTTTGGTTTCACCCGCTTTAAGATTAATGTTTACACGTGCAAGAATACACGGATCAATTACAGCCCCATCCGTTTCCATAGCTTCCCGTTTTGATGCTTCATATATCCTCCGCACGCCGCCTCTTCCTAAAGCCGCTTCTTTTGACGTGTCAAATTTTACGGGGCTGTCGCAACAAAAAACAATCCCCCTCTCATCACCGCCGTCTCTAGGCCGTCTCTTAATAATCACCGCATTTCCTAGTATTTCTGTTTTTAAAAAGAGCTTTGAAAAAGCAGGATGAGACGAAAAATCCGAGGCATTTTCAATCTGTGGTTCAAAGTAAACAAGCAGCTGCGCCGAAATATTATTTCCCGATGTGTTTTTTAATTCTACCTGTCGTATTTCCGCATCCATACTCTCGAGCACGGACGATCGAATGCAGGTAGTAAAGCGCTCCGTTTTGCAGATATGATTTGCGCGTGAAGCTTCAAACCGTCCTGAGTAAATTGCGTTACCTTCATAAAACGGCATTTTTAATAATGATGTTAATTGTTCCTCTGTCTTCAGGAAAAATCCTATTCCGGAAAAAACGGAAGGATCAGACGTCGAAAAAGATGTGAGCTGTACTCTCCCGCTCTCGGATCTGCTTCTTCCGTCATCAGTAATAAGCAAGCGATAGGAGCCGTTTGACAGAAGGTTAATAACCGGGGCTCCGTATTCTTTATCTGAAAATTCTCGAACCACCTCGGAAAGAGCAGGCTTTGGCTTATCCGGTACATCTTTGGAAAACACACGTATAACCGGCGTCCCGACGGGGATTTTTTCACACAAAAGTCCCTGATACGCCCGCATGCGGGCATCTCTCATAAACCGCTCGGTCATCGGAGTTTTTGAAATCAGATTTGAAATGGCAATCAGACTCATTCCAATATGATGCGCCATATAGCAGCGGACAATCGCGTACTCTTTCTGGCCCGGAAGACGGCTTACAGTAAAATCACAGGCTTCAAAAAAGCCGTAACGGCCTTCCATTCCCATATCGCGAAGCCTTCGCAGATTCCTGATGGCATTTTCGTGATCGATTGACAAAGCCAAAAACGATGAATAGGGAGACACGACTTGTTCACGGTCAAGACCGCGCTTTAAACCTAATCTTTGAACTCCATGTGCTTTATATTGGTAATTGAGCGCGTTATCAAACGCGTAAAACGCGCTTTCTGAAATACCAAAAGGCGTACCCCTTTTTTTACCGTTTAATTTCTGCACGTAAACTGCAAATTGCATGCTTTCATAAAGCATAGAATTTTCATATGCGGGGATAAGCAGGTTTGGCATTAAATATTCAAACATGGTGCCAGTCCAGGATAGCATACCCCGGTATCCATTTAATTGCGTAAGCCCGCGTCCAAGCCGTTCCCAGTGCTTTTTCGGTGCCTGACCGAGTGCTACTGCAACATAGCTTAGAATTCTAGATTCGCTTGACATCAGGTCGTAAACACCGCTGCTTGTACGGCCCGTCTCTACATCGCGGCTAATATAAAAAAGTTTTCTTTTTTTATCATATAGCGGTCTAAGGTCAATGGCAGATGCAATCTTATAAACTCGATCTTTCAGTTCTTCACGTTTATCACTTTCAAATTCTGACAATGCTTCGTAAGCGACAATCAAACACGCCAGAAAGTTGCCGCTGTCAACGGAAGACACACACCTTGGGTAAAGCGGGCGGGCTTTTTTAGTATCGTACCAGTTTAATAAATGCCCTTCCCACTTTTCAAGCTTTTCAATTGTAGTCAGCATTTTTCCAATCAGAAAAACGGCGCGTGCTTCATCAATAAACCCAAGATCTTTTGCTGAAATAATACAAAGAATGCACAAACCAATATTGGTCGGCGAAGTGCGTCTTGCCAAGCCGACCGGTGGCTGTTCCTGATAATTATCAGGCGGAAGGTAATGATCTTCTGGCCGCAGGAAATCTTCAAAGTATTTCCAAATAAACGCAGCCTCTCGTTTTAAGAATGCATTGTCTTCGTCACTGATCTTTTTATGATGCACCGCTTCTCGGCTGATCAAATACCCTACCTGCGGAGAAAAAATCCAGACAAGGCCCAGAAGAACCGAAATCATTTCATGTCCGGCAAGAATCACAAATAGTCCCGCTATGACCGACGGCAGCATCAACCTGTGATAACGTACAGCCGAAACATTTCTTTGGTCAGCCTGATCCGCCGTCACCCACAAAAGAAGATTCTTCTTTGAAACAATCATTCTGTAAAGTGCCGTTATTGCGGCTCCAAGCCCTATGATTGCCTGATACGGAAGAAACGACAGATTTAAGAGAGTGCGCAGCGAGTTTGCCGGCACTCCAGTCAATATATTGGAATGATACTTCCGCATTCCGTCGCCGCGGAACAGAATGACCGCAAGGTCAGTAAGAAGCGGCATCATAATGGATATCATAGAAATTAGAATACACGGGATGAAAAAGCGGTAAGAAAGGAGAGAACCCAAAACTAAGATCAAAAAAATGACAAACGGTGTAAGGCTGCGTCTTAAATTGTCGAATATTTTCCATTTGCCCTGTTTGTTGATTGGATTTTGGACAATTTCACCTTTTTGGTTATAGACTTTTTCCAAAAGCCATGGTGATATCTGAAAATCGCCTCGGATCCACCGGTGCATTCTTGTAAAATATGAAGAAAGCTTAAAAGGAAACCCATCTGTAAACTGAACATCGCTGACAAAGCCGGCGCGTAGATAGATGCCCTCAATAAGATCATGAGACAGTATCTGATTTTCCGGAAGACGTTCATAAAAGACCCTGTCGAACGCATCAATATCGATTAAACCCTTGCCGGTATAAATACCTTCGGAAAACAAATCCTGGTATACATCGCTTATTGCGCTGCCGTACGGATCGACTCCGCCGACTCCTGCAAAAATTCGTGAAAAAAAGCTTCGGTTTGCGGCTTCAAGCGACGGCAAAATACCAGGCTGAAGTATGCCGTGTCCTCGCTTTACTGTAAGAGTTTCCGGATCGATTTCCGGCCGGTTCAGGGGATGGAGCGCTGTTCCCGCAAGTGCCCTGATTGATTCGGGTTCCGGCCTCGTATCAGAATCGAGTGTAACAAGCAATTTATAAGTTTTTAATTTTTCTTCGTTACCGAACATAACAAAAACGCCGGACTTTTTTCCAACGATTTTTTCTGTTAGTTCATATAGGGCTCCGCGTTTACGCTCGTAACCCATATAAACATTATCCTGCTTATTCAGCGTCCTGCGGCGTACAAACAAAAATAGATCTTTGCCGTCCGAATCAAGTTCAGAAAGCGCATCTCTCGCTGCTTCAATAATAAGATCGTCCGTATCCTCTGTCTGTTTTTTAGAATCCTTTAAATCAAGAAGAATACCATAACCAACATTTTTACCTGCATCTCTGTTTGATATCAGATATTCATTTAAAAGCCCCGCGAAATGTTTAGCTGCTTTTTCGCTTGTAACAAGCGCAGTAATAATACAAAGTGTCTTTCCGCTTTCCGGTATGCCGTTTTTAAGCTCAAGCCTTGGCAGATGAGCAGGCGGAATAATACGGATTACAAAATAATCACTGATACTTTTTGCAATTTCAAAAGCCGGTGCCAAAAAAAGAAAAAAGGCGGGAAAATTTCGGGCAAAATAAGAAAACAGCGCCGCAATAAGGATACACAGCGTTATAATAGATGCGATATATAAACGACCGCGCATTTTCTCTTTTTCATGTCCAAATGGCTTTTCAAGGATATAATATCCTACGTGTCGTTCTCTCTCACTTTTCCCCTCTTTTGCCATGGCGATCACGCGCTGTGCCGAAGCTTTTCCCGAAATTTTTTCCTCTTTTGCCAGCTTAGAGAGCCTATACCGGTAATAAGCGCGGCTTTTTTCACTCATATTCGGATAATCGCCGGATGGATCCTCCGATAAAATCTGTTCAACCGGATTTTGTTCTTTTATAAGAGTATTAAAATCGTAGTCAATTATAAACCGGAGCGAGGTAAACGCACGCCGCAGATAATCGCTGAGCTGTTCGTGTGTTTTGTAAGCCTGCTTCTTGCTGGCAATTTGTGATTCAGTTGGAGGTGTTCCGCTGTCTCTGATTTTCCAGAGCTCCATTTCACCAGAAAAACAATTATGCATGTTTTTATTTGTGTAACCGTCCAGAACAAGTTCTATATCACCGCAAACTTCCGAGATGAGATAAACAATCCCAGCTTTTAAGAATGAAAGAAAAGCAGACATTTCCTCTTCCAAAAGTTCGCTTTCTTCACTAACTCCCTGCAGAAATGAAGCAATTTTATCCTCGTCCACCACGTAACCGGTTGATTGGAGAAAACTCTCCGCCAAAAAACCAACATAAATATTCTTATGGTTTCCTGCCAGCGTCGGAATATGTTTGAAAGACCGGAGCGACTGCATTGCGTCGTCTCCCATACTTTGCGCTATATAAAAATTGTCCGTGATCCATTCCATTTCCTGAGGAATTAACGATTCTTTTTCTATGAAACTGATCGTTCTTTTATATGTTTTACCAATGGATATAAGAGCCTTTTTGATTTTTTTAGCGTCATTTCTGGCGCTTTTCAATTTGCCTTTCGGATTCTCTTTTGCGACTAAAGCTGCATACGAGGTTAGTTTCTGATCAGAATAATCCAGAAAAGCAGATGCGTGATCGTACATGATGTTCACCCTATCTGAGGCTTTTTAAAGGTAACGGGAGCCCGACCCGCACCGGTTTTAATGGGCGTATTTTAGCCCATGCTTCGGAAAATCTCTTGTAAATACGTCAAGTATTCACCGCGCAATTTTGCTTCCTTACCAAAAATCCGCTCCATAAAACTGCTTCGCACCTGTCGGAAAGAATTTTTCGAGTGATTTTCGTTGCGGAGGACGCTGCTTTGCCGACGCAAAGCAAGGACAACAAGGCGAAAAGCGCCGAAAAGGGCCGACGACAGGCGGTGTGGATTCGACTCCCGTTACCTTTAAGGTATTTTCTCCGCTTTTTTCCCGAACTATTCATACCCACTTGACAAAGAGTCTATTTTAC
>JANZZB010000045.1 GCA_026419635.1 Clostridiales bacterium
AAAGAAATACGAATAACAACAGGGGGGTTGTCAATATTAACGCCACGACACAGCTTTCAGTCGTCCTTGTAAAACCGGAACGGTTTGAGAATGCTGCTGAAATTGCTGACCATTTAAAAGAAAGAAGAACAGTTGTCTTAAATCTTGAGCAAACGAACAAAGATGTTGCAAGAAGGCTTGTTGATTTTTTGAGCGGTGTTGCTTATGCAAATGAAGGCAAGATCAAAAAAGTCGCCAATTCTACATTTATTATTACGCCTTATAACGTAGATCTTTTAGGTGATCTAATTGACGAACTTGAGTCAAACGGCCTTTACTTATAACCGAAAACTAATAAAATCGATGAAGAAATTGTAGCATACGTCGATTGGCATTGATATATTTTACATCATGTAATTTTGGTAAAACACAGGGGGTACATTTTGGGTACTATTACATCGGTAATTACGATTATCGTATTAAAGCTGTTTCAACTGCTTGAGATACTGCTTTTTGTAAGAGCCATTCTTTCCTGGATCCCGAATTTCTCACAAGGCAAGGTTGCGTCCTTTGTGTATTTTACGACCGAGCCGATTCTTGTTCCGATCAGGTCAATGCTGATGCGTGTGAATGCACTCAGGAATTTGCCGGTTGACTTCTCAATCGTTGCCGCATACCTTTTGATCGAGATGATCAGGCAGCTTCTTATAGCACTTTATTAAATCTACCGCTCCGCCCATAAGGGCGGGGCGTTTCGAAGTTTAATACGAATTACGAAATGCCGGATTTTTGGGGAGGTAGCTTTATGATGACACCGCAGGAAATTGAGCAAAAAAAATTTGAAAAGGCCGTATTTGGCGGTTATGATATGTCTTCGGTGGATGATTTCCTTGATGTGATGACGGAAGACTATACAACACTTTATAAAGAAAATGTTGCGCTGAAAGCGAAACTAAAAGTGCTTGTCGATAAAATAGAAGAATACAGAAGCGTAGATGATGCGATGAGAAAAGCGCTACTTACAGCTCAGAATACGGCGAGGGAAATTGTTGAAAAAGCAAAAAAAGAATCTGACGCCCTTACCTCTAATGCACGTGAAGATGCTGATCGTAAAATCGCTTTTATGAAAGATGAAATTCTTTCAGAAGAAAAAAAACTGAGCGTAACTCGTGCAAAAGTCAATGAGTACATTCGGGAAATCATAGAACTGCATAAAAAAAGCCTTCTTGAACTGGAGTCGCAGAATCAAATAACGGCTGCAGAGGAAAAGGCAGAGGAAAAACCGGACGAGCGGGATACACAGGTTTTCGGAGAAATTCCACTTCAAGAAGAAAAGTCCCAATCATCTCCAGGCCAGGTTCCGGAAGGCAAAACTCAGATTGATGATATTGATAAAGCGGTACTAAAGGCAAGCGAGAACGCTTTTATGAAAGAAAAATATGCTGCAGAATCATCAACGTGTTCAACCGACGGTATGGAAGTTAAGGTTTACGAAGTACAGCTTGGAGAACAGCGGACAATGATTACAGATGACACAGGCGAAATAATGTCTTTTACTCCAAAACCAAAATTTAATTTTGAGAATCTAAAATTTGGGAAAGATTATAAAGAAAGCAACGATTAAGACTCTTATCGTCTATCCGGGATAAAGATACAGAAGCGATGAAAGGAAGAACAATACAATGCCTCAAGATATGAACAAAACCTTAAACCTGCCGAACACGGATTTTCCGATGCGTGCAGGTTTACCGCAACGCGAGCCCGAAATGCTGAAAAACTGGGAAAGCGAATCTCTTTATGAAACGCTAATTCAATTAAACAAGGACAAGCCCAAGTTTATTCTTCATGACGGCCCGCCATATGCAAATGGTGATATTCATATGGGGCATGCCTTAAATAAAATATTAAAAGATTTTATCAACCGTTATAAAAATATGGCGGGTTTCTGTGCGCCGTACGTACCGGGGTGGGATACCCATGGATTGCCGATCGAACGTCAGGCAATCAAGGCATACGGAATTAATCGGGATAAGGTGTCAACAGCCGAATTTCGAGAAAAATGCCGCGAATTTGCTATGAAGCATGTCAATACCCAGAAAGAGCAGTTTAAAAGACTAGGCTGCATTGGAGAATGGGACAATCCGTATTTAACGCTGACACATGATTTTGAAGCCAGGCAGATTGAAGTTTTCGGAGAAATGGCTAAGAGAGGCTATATTTACAAAGGAATGAAGCCGGTTTACTGGTGCCCGCACGATGAAACTGCGCTTGCCGAGGCGGAAATTGAGTATCAGGAAAGCAAATGCGATTCAATTTATGTTAAGTTTGCGTTAAAAGAAGATCATGGAAAGATCAAATCCCTGATCGGAACAACTGACAAAGTTTATTTCGTAATTTGGACCACGACAACATGGACTTTGCCTGGAAACGTAGCAATTTCACTTAATCCCGAATTTGAATATGATTTTGTTAAAGCAGAAAACGGCGAAATCTATATATTAGCCCATGAACTTTTGGAATCTGTTGCAAAGACTGCCGGTATCGTGTCTTACAAGATTCTTGGTTCAATGAAGGGCGCTGAACTTGAAAATATGGTGGCAAAACACCCGATTATAGACAGAGATTCTCTGATCATTGTCGGAGACCACGTAACACTGGATGCCGGTACAGGATGCGTGCATACAGCACCCGGACATGGTGCAGAAGACTTTGTGGTATGCCAGAATTACGATTTACCAATTATTGTACCCGTTGACGACAAGGGGTATATGAATGCTCACGCGGGAAAATACAACGGCATTTATTACGACAAAACAAACAAATTAATCGTTGAAGATTTAAAACAGGTGAACGCGCTTTTAGCGGTTGAAGCAATCGATCATACCTATCCACATTGCTGGAGATGTAAAAATCCGATCGTTTTCCGCGCTACTGAACAATGGTTCTGCTCGATTGACGCATTAAAAGATTCGGCGGTTGACGCCTGCCGCAATCATGTAAAGTGGCTTCCGGGTTGGGGCGAAGAACGCATTGTCAGCATGATCCGCGAACGCAGTGACTGGTGTATTTCTCGTCAGCGCATCTGGGGCGTGCCGATTCCGATTTTCTATTGCAAAGAATGCAAAAAACCGATTATTAATGAACAAACAATAAAAATCGTATCCGACCTTTTCCGTAAAGAAGGCTCAAACGCATGGTTCTCAAAGGAAGCTTCCGAGATTCTTCCGGAAGGTTATTGCTGTGAGGAATGCGGATGCCACGAATTTACCAAGGAAACCGATACGATGGACGTTTGGTTTGATTCCGGTTCATCTCATGCTGCCGTTTTGGACGAAAGAGATGATCTCCAGTTCCCGGCAGACGTTTATCTTGAAGGAAACGACCAGTACAGAGGATGGTTCCAGTCGTCTCTATTGACTTCCATTGCAACAAAAGGAGTTGCACCATATAAAATTGTCATTACTCACGGCATGACGGTGGATGAGGAAGCTCGTAAAATGTCCAAATCGCTCGGTAACGGTATCAGTCCTTCTGAAATCGTGAAAGAGTATGGAGCAGATATCCTGAGACTATGGGTCTCTTCGGCGGATTATAGGCAGGATATGAGAATGTCTAAGGAAATGTTTAAGCAGCTTTCTCAGAATTATCTGAAAATCAGAAATACTGCAAGATATATTCTTGGCAATTTAGATGGGTTTGACCCGAACAGAGTGCTTTCTTACGACGAGCTTACGGAGCTTGACCGCTGGGCGTTAATGAAGCTGAATGCTCTTGTGAAAAAGGTGATTCAGGCCTATGAGGATTTTGAGTACCATATTGTTTCACATGCTGTTCATAACTTCTGTGTAGTCGATATGTCGAATTTCTACCTCGACGTTATTAAAGACAGACTGTATTGCGAAACAACGGACGGAAAACTGCGCAAAAGTGCACAGACAACGATGTATTACATTTTAGACGCGATGGTCCGTCTGCTTGCTCCCATTCTGGTATTTACGTCAGATGAAATTTGGAAAGTGATGCCGCATCATAAGGATGCGAATCCGGATCGTGTTAGCTATAACGAAATGCCGAAGGCGGACGAAAAATATGAATTCCCCAAGGAGCTTAATGATAAGTGGGATCACATCGTTACGCTTCGCGATGATGTAAACGGAGTACTTGAAAAAGCCCGTGCGGAAAAGCTTATCGGAAAACCGCTGGAAGCAAAAGTAACGCTGTTTGCAAAGGGTTCTGCTTTAGACTTTATTAATAAAGTGAAAGAAATGCTTCCGACGCTCTTTATCGTATCACAGGTCAATGTAGCCAACGGCAGTGGAGGAGATGTGGATTTCGATTACTTTGACGAAAAGCTCGGCGTTTCGGTTGAAAAGGCAAGCGGCGAGAAATGTGAACGATGCTGGATTTACTCTGAAAGTGTTGGCGAGAATAACAATTACCCAACGTTATGTGACCGCTGTGCATCGGTAATAGACCAAACGAAGTAATTCAAAAGATGAGCGGTGCGTCTTTTTGGCGCACCGCTGATTACATGGAGGAAGTTATGTTATTGGGCTCTATCATTGTCGTTGTCGCTGTTCTTTTGGATCAGCTAGTTAAAAGTTGGGCAGTCGGAACGTTACAATCACTTGGCTCCATTCCTTTTATCGATAATATTATTCACTTGACTTATGCCGAAAATACCGGAGCTGCCTTTAGTCTGATGCGGGGTGGCCGATGGGTATTCGTTTGTATAACAGTTGCTATTCTTTCTTTGATGATTGTAGTTCTTAAAAAAGGACTTATCAAGCATCCTTTAGGAAGAATCTCGATATTTATGATCATGGGCGGGGCAATCGGTAATTTGATCGACCGCGTTGTGCACGGGTATGTTGTGGATATGATCGAATTCCGGCCTGTACATTTTGCTATTTTTAATATTGCAGATTGTTTTGTAACAGTCGGCGGAATCCTGTTTGCAATCTATATTATATTTTTACATGATTCCGTAAGCGGGAAAAAAGAAGAGACACAAGATGGAACTTAAAGCAGATGAAAAAGACCGTGGTAAACGGATCGATGTATTTTTGTCCGAACAAATAGAAAAGCTGACGAGAAACGCAGCACAGCTTTTACTCCAGGACGGAAATGTTTTGATTTGCGGGCAGACGGTCAAGAAAAATTACAAGTTAAACGGTAGCGAGATCATCTGGGTTTCTATGCCGGAATTAAAATCAGTTGATCTGAAGGCGGAGGATATCCCACTTGAAATCCGTTATGAAGATAATGACGTCGCCGTGATTAATAAACCACGCGGAATGGTCGTTCATCCGGCAGCAGGACATCCTAATAAGACGCTTGTCAACGCATTGATGTTTAGGCTGAAAGATTCGCTTTCCGGAATTAACGGGGAACTCCGCCCGGGAATTGTTCACCGGATAGATAAAGACACAAGCGGTCTTTTAATTGTTGCAAAGAACGATTTTGCACACGAAAGGCTTGCCATGCAGTTAAAAGATCATACATTATCGAGAGTGTATGAAGCGGTCGTTTGCGGAAAAGTAAAAGATGATAAAGGGACAATTTCCGTACCCGTCGGAAGACACCGCACCGAGCGCAAAAAAATGGCTACGGGAAATTTAGCCGGAACTGTAAAAAACGCTGTAACTCACTACGAAGTTTTGGAACGATTTGATGGATATACGTATCTTCGATGCCGTCTTGAAACAGGACGAACGCATCAAATTCGGGTGCATATGGCGCATTTAGGACATCCGGTTGCCGGAGATCCTGTTTATGGGCCAAAAAAAGACCCATTAAAACTTGGGGGCCAATGTCTGCATGCCGCAGAGCTATCTTTTATGCATCCGCGTTCCGAGCAAAAAGTTACGGTAACTGCTCCGCTTCCTGATTATTTTGTTAACGTGCTAAAAATTTTAAGGTCAAAGGATAATCAATAAAATGCAAAAATTCCGCAATGTGTTGCTTGCTACTGATCTTGATGGAACGCTTTTGAATTCAAATCGTGAAGTTGATGACGAGAACTTGGATGCAATTCACTATTTTGTTCAAAATGGTGGTATTTTTACAGCGTCCACAGGACGTTCTTTAAGTGCGGCAAGAACTATTTTAGAAGGGCTTCCGATCAATGCACCGGTTATCCTGTATAATGGCGCAGTTATATACGATATAAAAACAGAAAACGTTTTGACTGCAAAATATTTGGACAATGATTATTTAAAAACAGCGGAAGAAGTAATGAAAAAATTTCCGGATGTTGGTGTAGAATTTTATACTGTAGACCGTACGTATTTGAGCCAATACAGTGAAGTAACGAAACTTCACTTCGACTTAATCAACGAACCGCTTGTTTTAACCCCTATCGACGATGTGCGCCCTCCTCTTGTTAAAGGACTTTTTACACAAGTCCCGGAACGTCTGGCCGAAGTCAAACAGTATCTGGTGGAGCGTTATGAAGAGAAGTATTCCATAACCAGTTCGTCGCCTTATCTTTTGGAAATAACCAATAAAAATGTAAACAAAGGCATTGCGGTTTTAGAACTTGCCGAACATCTTGATATTAATACGGAAAATATATGTGTTATCGGTGACGGTTTAAATGACCTTGAAATGATTCGGGCAGTTGAAATGTCTTGCACTCCTGAAAACGCGGTTAACGAGTTAAAAGAGCATGCCGCTTATATTGTTTCAGATAATGAACATTATGCGCTCAAAGATACGGTTGCTCTTTTGAACGAAAAATATTAATTTAAAGTTTTACAGTAAAGTTCTACAGTAAATATAAATAAGTATTGACCAAATAAAAAAGTTACGAACGTATTAAGAGGGATATATGATAAATATCATATATCCCTTGTTTTTTATTGGTAATATCAACAATATAAACCGTCATATATATGATTGAGGTGGTTTATGTGAGGGTATTTTTAATGAAAAAGGCGACTATAATTACGTTTTTATGCTGCCTTATGGGACTTTTTATTTTTGGAATTACGCCTGCCGGAAAAGCGGTTATGGCTGCTGCAGCGAAACGTGATTTGCCTATTTACAGTGTAAGTAAGGATTATAATGTGTGCTCGCTGTCATTTGATGCAGCATGGGGAAACGAAGATACGCAGACCCTGATTGATATTTTAGGGAAATATCATATCAAGGCCACCTTTTTTGTAGTGGGACAATGGGTCGATAAATATCCCGAATCTGTCAAAGCTCTCTCGGATGCGGGGCATGAGGTAATGAATCACTCCAATACCCATCCTCATATGCCACAATTGTCGGCTGCAAAAATGATTGACGAAATCAAACAATGTGATGATAAAATTGAAAAAGTAACAGGGAAGAGACCGTTTTTATTCCGTCCGCCTTACGGTGATTACGACGATAAAGTAGTCTCCACACTGAGAAGTCAGGGGCATTATACAATACAATGGGACGTAGACAGCCTTGACTGGAAGGAATTAAGTGCCAAAGAAATTACAGACAGAGTACTTAAAAAAGTGCAGCCCGGTTCCATTATACTGTTTCATAATGCCGCAAAAAATACACCGGCAGCACTTCCCGGAATCATAGAAGGTCTGATCCAAAAGGGTTATAAATTTGCTCCGATATCTGAGCTTATCTATAGGGATAATTTCACAATTGATCATACAGGAAAGCAAATTCCAAATCCGAAGGAATAATCTTGAGTGTACATGAAGGGTATCATTTATCCGGCGTGGTATTTAATGGGATTACGTTGGGTATGCCCTCCATGTTTTACACTTTGAAATGTTTGAATGTGTATAGTGTGCAGGAAAAGGTGATATTAGCCTGACACAGTTGTCTTAAAGCTGACAGCAGGGATTTCATTTAGGTTTTAATTATCAAAATAAAAACAGCGGAATTTCCGCTGTTTTTGTTTTTTTACTAAACAAATATGCCCAAACCAAAGATTTTATGAAGTGTTTTTTGGAAGAAAGAAAGCATCTAGATGCAAAAAATAAAAAAAATTTACAAGAAACTGAGATCTGGCTGAAGATATAATAAATGCATCAACAGTCAGGTATGTCCGGGAAAGAATACCTGCTGCGCATTTTATGAAACAGAGGTTTGAAAAGAAGCAATTTATAAGTACACTATCATTGCTTCAATTGCAAAATATGAGGAGCACCGAAGAAAATAGGGGAGATTTAAAATGACAACTGTAAGGGTTGATCCGGGTATATGTGGATTTGTTGCAAAGGTTACAGCGGAGTCAGAAGATCAAATGGAGGTGAAAATCCAAGTCGCATCCGACTGTGCTGCGATTTCGGCCATGATGCACGAATTAGGAGAGGTATTTGATGCTTTTGAAATCTGTCTGACAAAACCGGGAACAGGGCCAATGTTTGATTATGCGCGAGAAAAATTTCCCATTCATGCAGCATGTCCTGTAATTTCCGGTATTTTAAAATGTGTGGAAGTAGAATGTGGGTTGGCATTAAAGAGAGATGTGTCTGTTTCGTTTTTATAGACAACCTCTGAGAGGATATTACCGTAGCAAGCATGATGGGGTTTTCACGAAAGCACTAGATCTATAGTTTGATTAATTCTAAATCAGGTGTCCGTGTGGAATTCTTCGACCACCTTGAAGAAAACATCAATGTTTTCTTTAAGTGACTTTGGGGAATATCGCAGTCAAAGGATATTTTTATTCGCTTATGCCTTTCAGTCTGGCTGTCCATAGGATTCGGGTGTACCGTCCCAAAATTCGTTGGCAGGTTTCATGTTATTCATTGGCGGATAAACGTAAAACCTGCTTGTGGAGAAACGATGTCGCGCAGCGTTGCGAGCAGAACAGTGGATGTTTCTAGACCACAGGTAATTGATCAAAGTCGCTGAGGCGTAAGGTTTTATACGGTGTCCTTCTGAGAATCGCCGTAAATCTATTTTACGAGGAAAAGCGTAGATGCAACAGGAGCTGAAAGAACGTTGCTTGCAGTATTGTAAACATATTGAAGTGATTACAGGAACGACATGTGTCATGATGGATATTCGACAAGGGTGTTTTGGCAGCACTCCATTTTCCCATACCTGTGAGCTGCCAACTAAGAGTTGCAATGCATTTACTACTCATTTATATGGGGCCTATGAAGCGGAACGTTGGGATGACAAGTATATCTATTACTGCCCGCGTGGCCTAATTTTTATTGCAACTCCCGTTCGCACCGAAGGCAGTACGATGGAATACTGCCTGATCACAGGGCCGATTATCATGTCAAATTTTCCGAATGACGATCGCTATGGCGAGATTACCTATTTAGACGGGCTGGAGAATGTGCCATGTATGACGACAGCGGAAACACGATCGCTCAGTGAAATAATTCGAGCAACCTGCGGTTACATCGGTAGCAGCCAGGCAACACCGGATGTGGATTCCGGAAGCCATGCGGAGATGCTGCAGATGATGTACGATATTTCGCGACGTGCGGCGGATGAAAACATGACATATCCACTTGATAGCGAACGGGAACTGCAACATATGATTAAAGAGGGCGACAAGGAAGGCTCGCAGAAACTGCTCAACGAATTGCTTGGATATGTATATTTTTACAGCGGCGCAAATTTTAAGGTCGTAAAATCACGCGTCAATGAGCTGCTGGTTATTATGTCGCGCGCAGCGATTGAGGGCGGCGCGGATATCAACGAGGTTTTCTGGCTTAATAACAACTATATTGAAGAAGTAGAAAAGTTCAAAGACATTGAATCGCTGAGCCGCTGGGTCAGCGCGGTAATGCATAAGTTTGTCAGTTGCGTATTTGATTTATCTGAAGCGAAGCATCGCGATATTGTTTTCAAGATTACAGTATTTATAAAACAAAGGCTAAACGAAAAGCTGACGATCGGAGATGCGGCGGACCATGTCTATCTATCAAAATCGCATCTCAGCCGCATCTTACGGCAGGGTCTTGGCTGTACCTTTACGGAGCACGTCAATCGTCTGCGAATCGACCGCAGTAAGATTTTGTTGATAGATAGCAGACTGTCGGTATCCGATATCTCCGGAAAAGTAGGTTTTGACGATCAGGGCTATTATACAAGAGTTTTTAAAAAAAACACTGGTTTGACCCCTAGCGAATATAGAGAGCAGAATCTGTAAATGATCTGCTCGTTTATGGATCTATTATGGTAACGGTAAGTAGTATAAGTGACAATACGAAAGCTGATGAATATGGAACACGCGGGGAAAAGAAAGCATATGCGCCGCAAAAATGAAAGAATTGTGCAAGATAATAGGGTGCGAGAAATGCTATAGTGATAGCAGATGAAGATAGTGGTGTGTTTCACCAGTCTCGATATTGTTTTGAAAGGAAGAGCACATATGAGCATTTTAGCGGAAATCAGCACACTTCTGCAGCAAGGGCGCGCACCCAAGGTCAAGTCACTTGTGGAGCAGGCACTGAACGAGGGTATTCCTACTTCCCAGATCCTAGAGGAAGGACTACTCGCAGGCATGAATACTATAGGTCAGAAATTTAAGAACAACGAGGTTTTTGTGCCGGAGGTACTGATTGCGGCGCGCGCAATGAACCGTGGTGTAGAAGTACTTCATCCGTTCCTTGTAGAAGATGGTGTAGAGGAAAAGGGTACGGTTGTCATCGGTACCATTAAGGGCGACCTGCATGATATCGGCAAGAATCTGGTCCGGATGATGA
>JANZZB010000046.1 GCA_026419635.1 Clostridiales bacterium
AGATGTGTATAAGAGACAGGAGCATGCAAATGTGCAGCCTCATTCCGGTGCACAGGCGAATGCCGCTGTTTACTTTGCACTGGTTAAACCGGGCGATACCGTTTTGGGTATGAGCCTTGCAAACGGAGGACATTTGACCCATGGCAGCCCTGTTAATATTTCGGGCAGCTACTACAATGTCATTCCATATGACGTAAATCCTGAAACGCACCTCATTGACTATGACAATCTCCGTGAGCTGGCATTAAAACATAAACCAAAAATGATCATCGCCGGCGCATCGGCTTATCCCAGAGAAATAAAATTTGACAAATTTTCAGAAATTGCGAAAGAAGTCGGCGCTTATTTAATGGTAGATATGGCGCATATCGCTGGCCTTGTCGCAGCAGGTTTGCATCAGAATCCGGTACCCTATGCAGACGTAGTCACAACTACCACGCATAAAACGCTCCGCGGGCCGCGCGGCGGTATGATTCTTTGCCGTGAAGAGTTGGCAAAGCAAATCGATAAAGCCATTTTCCCGGGAACGCAAGGCGGCCCGTTAATGCATGTTATCGCATCAAAAGCCGTCTGCTTTGGCGAAGCGTTGAAACCGGAATTTAAAGAATATCAGAAACAAATTGTGAAAAACGCAAAAGTTCTGGCGGACGAACTGGTTCGTCTCGGTTTAAAACTGGTATCTGGTGGTACCGACAACCATTTGATGCTCCTCGACTTAAGGGGTATGGGCATTACCGGCAAAGAGCTAGAACATCGCCTTGACGAAGTTTATATCACCGTCAATAAAAACGCTATCCCGAACGATCCGGAAAGCCCGTTCGTAACAAGCGGCGTGCGCATCGGTACACCTGCTGTCACATCGAGAGGGTTTATGGAAGACGATATGCTGAAGATCGCCGAATTTATTTATTTGACAATAACCGATTATGAAAACAAAGCGGACTATATCAGAGCGGGTGTGAACGCACTTTGTGAAAAGCACCCGATATATTAACAAAAACCAAAGGGGTATCCAATACCCCTTTGAATAACCCCGGTTTCGCGCCCGTTTGGCGCGGGTCGAGGTGTTTTTTCGGGAAATGAATTCCCAAAAAAACAAATTAAATCGGGTTTAAACACGCACACACAATATATTTTTTCAAAAAGGCAAAAAAATAATCAAACTTTTAAAGACGGCTCGCTGCCGTCTTTTTTTATAGCACATTTGTTTGATTATTCCCGTATTTTGACTTATAATAATTTTAATCAAATTAGGTGGTGAATCCATGTATCAGCCTTTGGCGGATCAAATACGTCCGAAAACGCTTGACGAGATTGTCGGGCAAAAACATATATTGGGTGAAAACGGAGTTCTCCGCCGAATTATCGAAAGCGGTTCGATTCCAAACATGGTATTTTACGGTCCATCCGGAACCGGTAAAACCACGCTTGCCCGTGTAACTGCTGAGCGGACAAACCGTAAGCTTTATCGTTTAAATGCTACCACTGCATCTATTTCCGATATTAAAGCCATCATTGATGAACTTGATACATTGTTGGCACCCGAAGGCGTTCTTTTATACCTTGACGAAATCCAATACTTTAATAAAAAACAGCAGCAATCCCTTTTGGAATTTATTGAAAACGGTAAAATAACACTGATCGCTTCGACGACGGAAAATCCATATTTTTATGTCTATAACGCTATTTTAAGCCGGTCTACAGTTTTCGAATTCAAACCGGTTTCCCGCGAGGATGTTTTACCGGCTGTCTATCGGGCAGTTCGGATTTACAACCAAATAAAAAATGTTGAGATCATCTTGGAGGAAAATGTAGCTGAGTTTATTTCTGCTGCCTGCGGAGGTGACGTCCGAAAAGCCATTAATGCAGTTGAGCTATTATTATCCAGTGCGAAAAAAGACGGAAACACTTTGCATGTTACGCTTAACGACACAAAGCTCATTGCGCAACGTTCGTCCTCAAGATATGACCGTGACGGTAACGCACATTATGATATTCTATCAGCTTATCATAAATCGCTTCGAGGTTCAGACCCAGATGCTGCGTTGCACTATCTTGCAAGGCTATTAGAAGCAGGTGATCTGCCATCTGCCTGCAGAAGACTACTCGCCGCGACATCGGAAGACGTGGGTCTTGCTTATCCCCAGGCAATTGCAATCGTAAAAGCATGTGTTGATTCCGCAATGCAGCTCGGGCTGCCGGAAGCAAGGCTACCGCTTGCTGAGGCAGTGATCCTTGTTACAACCGCCCCGAAATCCAATTCTGTTGTCATGGCAATTGACGCTGCAATCACGGATATAAGAGAAGGAAAACAAAGTGATATTCCGGATCACCTAAAGGATGCCCATTATGAGGGCGCCAAAAATTTGGGGCATGGGACGACATACAAGTATCCGCATGATTATAAAAACAATTATGTTAAACAACAATACCTTCCTGACCGGCTTAAAGAAAAAAAATATTACCGGTACGGAACAAACAAAGCAGAAGAGCAAGCAAAGGCTTATTGGGAAAAAGTCAAAGGAACAAAATAAAAACAGAGACGTCAAATTATTTTGACGTCTCTATCAATTTTATTATATATCTATAGGCTAAATAAATATTACTTCATAAGCTCTGGCAACAGCTTTTCAAACAAGACTCCCTCTATCGGGTTTTCTCCGGATTTAACGGTAAGTTCCGCCGCTTTTTTTACAAAACAGGCTGCTTTTTTCGCGCTTTGCACCAAGTCCGAGCTTTGTAAATAAGCTCCAAGAAATACGGAAGCAAACAAATCACCGGTTCCAGGAAAATATTCGTCAACACAGTCATTGTAAAAAACATCCGTTGTTTCGGACTTTGCATCATAGCACGCCACAGCAATCTGATCCCAAAGCAAATCCATCCCCGTAATCAAGATCTTAGACGGACCCATTGCGGCAAGTTCCAGCAGCCATTTTTTCACACAACGCTCGCATCTCGGCAGCCGATTTAAATCCCAACCGCCTACTAAGATGCCCGCTTCTGTCAGGTTCGGCGTTATGATATCCGCTTTTTTAACAAGCTCCTTCATTCCTTCGCAGAGTTCCTCTGAACAGGTTTTATACCGTTTTCCCCCGTCCCCCATAACAGGGTCAACAAGAACTATGGTGTTTTCATCCCGAAATTCATCAATAAACCGGCTGACGAGAGCCGTTTGTTCAACCGATCCTAAAAAACCGGAATAAATCGCATCAAATTTTAAGTTTAGGGACTTCCAATGCGCAATGTAGGCGTCAAAATCGCTGGTTAAATCATGAAATGTATAACCAGGTATTCCTGTATGAGAGGACAATACGGCGGTCGGAAACGGCAGTGTTTGAAAGCCCATCGCCGAAAGTGTAGCAATTGCTGCAGTCAGCGATCCGCGTCCAAAGCCGGAAATATCGTGAATTGCCGCAATGCGGCGGTTTTTTAAATCCATAACTATAATATCATTCCTTTCGCGAAGTTCGGGGCACAAATGGTTGGCTGCGAGGAATAGCCGCCATATGCATTCACTGCGGCTGCCGCAAGTTGTGCAAACAGTGCACGTAAATGATGGAGTCGTTTTATACCACTACATCCCATTAAGATGTTAAAGGGATTTTTTCTAATTGTCAATAAAGAGAATATTTTGTGTAGTATAATAATATGGACAAACATCATATATTTTATAAAACCAAAGTGATAAGCGTGAGATGGAGGCAATGATGAAAACAGCAAAAAAATCGATTATATTATTGTTACTTGCGACGTTTGTATCTCTCCCGTTTGCTTTTTCAGCCCGGGCTGAGGGAAATAAAACGTCCGCTAGTCTCCGGGGGATCTGGATTTCAACCGTCCTGAACCTCGATTATCCGTCTTCACCGACAACAAGCGTGACAAAATTAAAAAACGAAGCAATATCCGCGCTTGATTTTGCAAAAAGCAACGGATTTAACGCGGTCTTTTTACAAGTACGTCCTTGCTGCGACGCTATTTATCCTTCTAAAATTTATCCATGGTCAATCTATTTAACCGGAACACAAGGGAAAGCTCCGGAAAATAATTTTGACCCTCTTGCATTTTATGTTACAGAGGCTCATAAACGCGGTCTTGCACTGCACGCGTGGATTAATCCGTTTCGCGTTTCAAGATCTTCTTTTGATCTAAATAGCTTAGCTCTGTTAAATCCCGCCCGGAAGCATCCGTCTTGGACGGTAAAAGGTTCTGACGGTTATTTGTATTTTGACCCCGGCATTCCGGAAGTGCGTCAACTCGTCATTGACGGAGCCCTTGAAATTATAAAAAATTATAACATTGACGGTATACATCTGGATGATTATTTTTATCCTTCAAAAAATTTCAACGATGCAGCCACCTTTAAAAAATATGGCGCAGCGTCAAAATCTATAGACGATTATCGCCGTAACAACGTCAACCTTTTAATTAAAAATCTTAATACTGCCATAAAAAAAGTTAAGCCATCGATCATCTTCGGAGTAAGTCCTTCGGGTATATGGGCAAATAAAAGCAAGCTTTCAGACGGAAGCAATACAGACGGCAGTCAAAGTTATTTTGATGATTATGCTGATTCAAAAAGATGGGTTAAAGAAAAATGGATCGATTATATCGCTCCCGAAATTTATTGGAATATTGGATATGAAAAAGCTGATTATGAGACACTTGTGAAATGGTGGAATGACGTTGTCGAGGGTACTGGGGTCAAGCTTTATGTCGGCCAAGCGGGATACCGATGGATAAACGCTGCAAAGGACTCTCCATGGTACGGTACAGGTGAGCTTACACGTCAATTGTCTCTAAACCGCTTTTACGGTAATATCTCCGGAAGCATCTTTTTCCGATTGGGAACGATTCGCCAGAATGCAGCCATTACAAAAGAGCTAAAAGACTTTTTTACAAGCAACAATCAGTCAAATTTCTTTCTAGGAAGGCCTGCTACAGATATTCAAACAACATTGAATCAATTTTATATCACCGGCACGTCTAATCCAAAACTTCCGTTATTACTAAACGGAAAAGAAATAGAAAACCGTTCTGCTTCCGGCTATTTTGGAATATTGGTTCCTCTAAAAAACGGGATTAACAATCTTATGTTTACTCAAGGAACTCAGACCTTGACTCGCGTTATCTATTGCGGGACATCCAATTCCACTCCTAAATCAATGAGTACTGCTGCAATCAATAAAACCTCAGTTTTTCCTCAATCACAGGAACTAATGGAGAAAACCAAAACAGTCGCTTTAAGCTGTATCGCACCTGCCGGTTCCAAGGTCACCGTTACCGTAAACGGCAAAACATTTAAAATGAAACAGGCAGAGGTCACTTGTCCAAAAGATGGAAAGATCTACGAGGCGCGTTTTTCCTATGACTATTCTTTGCCATCAAAAAAGGATGGTTTGCTTTATCTCGGCTCCCCTGTTTATACAATGAATTTAAACGGGAAAACTGACACCGTTACGGCTCCGAAAACAATCACGGTTGCCTATTCGAAGGTGCCGCTTTTGGCGGAAGTCACAGCGGATGTCGCAGATACATACCCGTATCCCAATGCAAGCCTTGGTGCTGACGGGCCTCTATATAGGTCAATGCGTGATTATGTTAAAGTGATTACCGGCGATTATGTAAAACTCTCTTCCGGAAAATGGATTAAAAAGGCAAATGTAAAATTTCTTGAACTGCAAAATGATTACCGGCCGCAGATTTCTTCCGCAACGTATATAACTTCCCCAACGCAGGACATTCTCCATGTTGAAACTACACTTTCGCCGTCAGCACTACTCGAATATAAAGACGGATGTTTAACAGTTTCTTTCCCAACACTGACTAGAATCATAAGGCCGGAGCTCCCAAACGGATCACTTTGTTCTGCCATCAAAATTGACCTTCAAAACACAAGCGGTTCTTATAAGCTGAGCTTTTCGAATATAAATCTTTTGGGCGGATATTATATTAAACCGACTTCTCCGGGCTTTGACCTTGTTCTGAGAAGAAAACCTTCTGCCAAGACTTCAAATCAGCCTTTAACTGGAATAACAATCATGCTGGATGCGGGTCATGGAGGAAGTGAAAACGGCGCTATCGGCCCTATGGGTAAATTGCAACCCGAAAAAAATTCCAATCTTTCTTTAACCTTGAAATTAAAAAATGAACTTGAGCTTTACGGCGCAACCGTCCTGCTTACAAGAGAAAGTGATACAACCGTTTCACTTTATCAAAGATTGAATAATTCCCGTGAAAAGCTTCCTAATTTGTTTCTATCCCTTCATGCAAATAGTTTGGATGATAACATAGATATTTCGAAGCATTCAGGAGCTTCCGTCTATTATCGTGAAGAGTGGGTTTCAACTCTGGCACAGCGTATATTAAAAAGTGCATCAACTGATATTTCTCGCAGTAACGACGGAACCCATATTAAACCTCACTATATCACAAAGGCTACTTGGACTCCCTCTTTAATACTTGAAACGGGCTATTTACCAAATCCGCAAGATTTTGAGTGGATCATAAATCCTTCCGAACAGACCAAACTGGCGCAAAGTCTTGCTAAATGCATTAAAGAATATTTCTCATCGTAATTTTCAGAAACCTGATTTTTACAATACTACTCCACTTCACATCCATCAAGAGTGACATAATGCTTGTCATTTTGATTAAATATTATAAAGTAAAAGCACCGCGGCAGTGAAGCCGCGGTGCTTTTGAATCCATTAGAGTTTTATAACTGATCCTGATTGAAGAACATTTGATTTTCATCCGACTGCACATTCTGAAAGTCTTGCTCTTTTGGTTCAGCCGTTTCTTTTGTTTCCGTAGGATTCTCAACTTTTTCTCCGTTGAAAATCTTTTCAAATACTTCGCCATCCATCGTTTCATTGTGTATCAAGTATTCCGCTACGTTTCTCAGCTTATCCATGTTCTCACGAAGCAACTTTTCGCACTCTGCATAGGCCTTTTCGATCATTGCCTTTACTTCTCTGTCGATCATCGCTCCTGTTTCTTCGGAGAAATTCTTGGAGCTGCCAAAATCACGTCCCATAAATACTTCATCATGGACAGACCCAAACGCAATCGGACCAATTTCATCGCTCATACCATACCTGGTAACCATTTTACGAACCAGTTCAGATGCGCGTTCAATATCGTTTGAAGCACCCGTTGAAATATCGTCGAGCGTAATCTTTTCAGCAACGCGGCCACCTAAGAATACAAGAATCTCGTCAAGCATTTCGCTCTTGGAAGCATAGTATTTATCCTCTTTCGGAAGGCTGAGTGTATACCCTCCGGCACGTCCGCGCGGAATAATCGAGATCTGATGCACAGGATCCTGTGTCGGTAAAAGTCTCGTGATGATGGCGTGACCCGCTTCATGATACGCTGTCAGCTTGCGTTCTTTTTCTGAAATCACACGGCTTTTCTTTTCCGTACCCATGATAACTTTAATGAACGCATCGTCCATCTCCGCCATGCTGATTTTCTTCTTCGAACGGCGTGCTGCAAGAAGCGCCGCTTCATTCAGCAGATTTTCCAGATCCGCACCCGTAAAGCCCGCAGTTGTTTTTGCTATTGACGTAAATTTTACGCCTTCCTCAAAAATCTTATTTCGAGCATGAACCTTCAGTATTTCTTCACGGCCTTTAATATCAGGTAATCCAACAAATACCTGTCTGTCAAATCGTCCCGGACGTAAAAGCGCAGGGTCAAGAATATCTGCGCGGTTAGTGGCCGCAATGACGATGACGCCTTCGTTTTTCCCGAAACCATCCATTTCTACAAGCAGCTGATTTAAAGTTTGCTCGCGCTCGTCATGTCCGCCGCCGAGGCCTGCGCCACGATGCCGTCCGACAGCATCAATCTCATCGATAAATACAATAGCGGGAGCATTCTTTTTTGCCTGGTCGAACAAATCACGTACACGTGAAGCACCCACACCGACATATAATTCAACAAAGTCGGAACCTGAAATAGTTAAAAACGGAACTCCCGCTTCTCCGGCCACAGCACGGGCAATTAAAGTTTTACCGGTACCCGGAGGGCCTACAAGCAAAACACCCTTAGGGATACGTGCTCCGATTTCAATAAACTTTCTTGGACTCTTTAAAAATTCAACAATTTCCTGAAGCTCGGCTTTTTCTTCATCTGCGCCAGCAACATCTTTGAAAGTCGTCTTCTTCGCATCTTCAGATACCAGTTTGGCACGCGAACGGCCAAATGACATGGCTCCTCTCGGACCCGCGCCTCCGTCGCCTCCACGTCCTAACATAAAGTACCAGAACAAACCAAAAACAAAAATCAGAAGCAGATATGGCATCAAAGATGCCCACCAAGGCATACTGACTTCCGGTTCGAAATTATACTGTTTAATAACGCCGGATGCACGCTGTTTTTTAATCAGATCGCCTACATCATAAAGGAATATGTCAACAGATGGCAGCGTAAAACTAACAACTTTGTTATCTTTCAACTGCGCAACCAGTTTCGTTCCGTTAATTGTAAATTTGTCAACCTGTCCGGCTTCAAAATAATGCACAATATCCGAATAGACTACCTTTTTCTCCTGTTTTTGATTCATGAGCATGCCGACTGTGCTAATCAAAACAGCAA
Organism: Clostridiales bacterium; assembly: GCA_026419635.1. GTDB lineage: Bacteria > Bacillota > Clostridia > Oscillospirales > Butyricicoccaceae > UBA6114. The sequence continues at coordinate 8,605 of JANZZB010000046.1, forward strand.
TGATTATAATATAGAATCCGATTCCTCTTACTTTTCCATTCAAATGGATTTTCACGCCCTTCTGTGTGTCATTTCGCTGAGTAAATCTCCGGTTTTAGTATCCCTATATATGGTAAATTTCTGTATTTTTCATCGTAATCCAACCCATAGCCTACCACAAACTCGTCCGGTATTGTAAAACCATTATAATCAATCTTTACCGGTATCTTCCGGCGATCCGGCTTATCCAGAAGTGTACAAAGCTTAACTGATGCCGGTCCTCTCGCCTTAAACATATCGAGTATGTAACTAAGCGTCAAGCCACTGTCGAGGATGTCTTCAACGACGATGAGATGTCTGTTTTCAATTTTTGTATCAAGATCTTTATTTATTTTGACTTCACCGCTTGTTTTCGTTCCTTTGCCATAACTGGAAATAGACATAAAATCAATTGCGCAGGGTATTTTTATCTGCCGGACCAAGTCCGCCATAAAAACAAACGAACCCTTCAGCACACTTATTATCAACGGATTTTTGTCTTTGTAGTCACGACTTATTTCTTCTGCTATTTTTTTGACGACTTTCGCAATCTGTTCTTCCGATAACAGAACCTCTTTAATATCATTCGTCATTTTCTTGCACTCTCCCGATTCTAAGATATAGAGCGTTTGCGGGATCCTTTGCCTCAAAATAACGATCGACGCCAAACCCAAACACTGCAACGACTCGTTTTTGATCGGCAATGACTGGAATCAAACCTCGTTTTTCCACAGGAATTTTTTCGTCTATAAATAATTTTTTAAGTGTTCTTGTCCTACGTCCCGTTAGCGCCAATGTGTCTCCCTCTTTTCGGCTTCTGACGACGAGGCACCCGTTTATTTTACCACAATCTATTAGAAAAGTATGAGACAAATTGTAAATTTTCAGATTTTTGTACTTTTTTTTATATTCTATAAAATAATCCGTTCCATATATATCATATTTTCCATCTGAAATCAATGCAATTTCCTTGATCTTACTTGTTTCGTATCCATTTTTTATCAAAACTAAATCATCGTATCTTCTTGATGCTGTTATATTGCAAGGCAAGTTTATTTTTTTAGATGGGTGATTGCCCGCACAAAGGCTTAAGATATGGGCTGCATGTTTTATCGTTAACTCACCGCATTCGCCGGCTATTTTTTCAAACAAAAGCCGAACCGTCCGGCCGGCAACAGCTGGATGAGCGTCGGATAACAGTTTTGCGTTAATGGTAATATCATTTTCAGATAACTTTGCCTGTTCTGCCAATTTGTAAACTTCCGTTAAAATATATTCCGAATCTAATGTTAAAGAATCAGCCGCAGTACGCGCTGAGCGATAAATTGCGGGGTTTATTTCAAAAAGCTGCGGTATAATCTTATTTCTGATCTTATTTCTCAGATATTCGTTCGTCAAATTAGAAGAATCGGTTATATAATCGACGCCTTTTTCTCTCAGATACTCCTCAACTTCCCTGCGCTCAACACGAATAAGCGGACGTATAACATCATCTCGTTTCGGAGGAATTCCGCACAAACCTAAGATTCCGGTTCCTCTCAAAAGATTGATTAACATTGTTTCAAGATTATCATTGGCTGTGTGAGCCGTTGCGACAACATCAGCGGATAATTTCACAAGTGCACGTTCAAAAAAAGCGTATCGGAGTTCCCTCGCTGTCTCTTCAATTCCTTTTTTTCTCTTTATCGCCTCATTTTTTACATCGGCCCGCTCTGAATAAAAGGGAATCGCATTTTTTATACAATAATCTTCAACAAATTTTTCGTCTCTGTCCGATTCTAATCCCCTGAGACAATGGTTAAAATGAGCTGCAGCAACCGAAATGTCAAGCTTCTTAGCCAACTCCCGCATTACTACAAGCATAGCCATGGAATCTGCGCCGCCTGAAGTTGCGCAAACAACCGTCTGCTTTTTTTTCAGCAATTCATATTGCTGAATTGTTTCAAGCACCTTACGGTTCATGATGCACCC
>JANZZB010000047.1:0-4501 GCA_026419635.1 Clostridiales bacterium
CAAACGCGATTCATCAGGCAGCTAAGCTGATAGGTTCTGAACAAGATGCCTATTTAAGATGGCTTTATGATTTTGAATACCATCTTTTAGGGCTGCCTGTTCCGGATGCAGTGCTTTTTTTAGATATGCCGCCGTTATATGAATTGGAACTGCTTCGTAATCGAAAAGGAAAAACGGAAGATATTCACGAATCCGATGAAAGCTATCTTGAAAAGTGTTATGAAACAGCGCTTAAGGTTTGCGAAAGTTGGAAATGGACAAGGATATCCTGTGTAAAAAACGGAACAATACGAACAATTGAAGATATCGAAAAAGAAATCCTTAAACTAACGAAACAGCTGTTGGGAGGCAATTTGCCGAATGCTTGAATTTAAGCCGGTCTCAATTGAAGACAAAGAGATGGCCGAAAAATACCTGAAGATAAAAAATACTCGTATGTGTGAACATTGTTTTACCGATTTATATATCTGGTCAAAATATTTTGGGACGGAACTCTGTTTTGCTGAAGATTTTTTGTTTATTAAGTCGGGGGAAAATACCGAAAGCCCGCATTATTTAGTTCCAATCGGTGCCGAAAAGGTTTCACACGGACTTGGTATCCTTTTGGATTATGCGAAACAAAACGAAAAGAACTATCCAATTTTCGGAATCTCTGAGGAAATCAAATCGGAAATGGAAGCCGGGATGCCAAATCGGTTTGATTTTTACGAAATGCGGGATAAAGCAGATTACATCTATCACGCTAAAGATCTAATTACGTTGTCGGGAAAAAAATTGCATTCAAAGCGCAACTTTATCAACCGTTTTATGAATCAAAATGAAGGCAGATACCGATTTTGTGAGATTTCTGATGATAACCTTAAGGAAGTTGTAGAATTTCATAAAAAATGGTGTTATGACAACGGATGTAATCAGGATGAAGGTTTAATCGGCGAAAAATGCGCTGTCATTTTGGGCCTGAGCCATCGTAAAGAGTTGCAGCTTTTAACCGGAGTTTTATATCTTAATGAAAAAATTATTGCTTACTCTTTTGGTACACAAATGTCGGAAGATACTGTCGACATACAAATTGAAAAAGCAGATCACACAATCGACGGTGCATATCCAATGATTAACCGCTTATTTGCTGAACGTCACTGCCAAAATGTTGAATATATCAATAGAGAGGAAGATCTAGGGTTAGAGGGACTTCGAAAATCAAAACTTTCTTATAATCCGGCATTTCTTTTGACAAAATACAAGGCGGTGCCGAAAGAATGACAGTCCGTTATGCGCAAAACGCTGATCTTCCGGAAATAAAACGGATTTGGGATGTGTGTTTTCCAGATGATAAACTATTTGGTGAATGGTACTTCCATAATGTTTGGAAAGCCGAAAATACATTAGTTTGTATTGTTGAAAACAAACTGGCCGCGATGCTGCAAATGTTATCCGCTCAAATAGAATATGGTGATGATGCGTGTAAAGCCACATACATTTACGGTGTTGGAACGCGACCGGAATTCAGACGACGCGGGCTTGCGGACATGTTATTAAACGCTTCTTTTGAAGAAGATCGAAAACGGAATATACCATTGTCAATATTAATACCACAGGAACAATGGTTATTTGATTTCTATAAAAAATTTTCATATTTACCGGTTTTTAAGTCAAAGAAAATCTATTTAAATGATATCAATCAGGACGAGAAAATAACAGTACGGCCCATCCAGAACCGGGACATAGAAAAATTTGCAATGCTTTATAAAAAAAATACATTGGATCGTGCTCATTTGATCAGGAGTGTTGAGGACGCCCTAATGATTTTTCGTTATTTTACGGAAAACGGAGCAATTGCGTTGTGTGCGGAAGAAAAAGATCAGATTGTGGCAACCGGTTTTGGATATCGAAACAAACAAACTTTGGTTTTACAAGAACTTCTTATGGAAGATCATACACAGTTAAAACAGGTTGTAAGTGAAATGTGCAGAAATTGCTCGTGTAATTGTGCTGAGATATCGTTAATACCGGACGGAAGAAATGACACACCATTTGCATGCGCCAGAGTAGCTTCGTGGTCGAATCTTTCATTACCCTGGGATAAAGCTTACTTGAATCTTTTTTATAACTAAATTTAATGGGAAGTGATAAAGATGGTCTATGTTTTTTTAGCCGATGGGTTTGAAGAAATGGAAGCAATTGTTCCGATAGATATTCTTCGGCGCGCTGATATTTCAGTAAAAACTGTTGCGGTCGGAAGCAAAAAAACCATAGAAAGTACAAGAAGGATTCCCGTTGTTGCGGACCTGTTAATGAATGAAGTCAAGTTGGATGAGATTGAAATGATTGTACTGCCCGGCGGTCAACCAGGTGTAAATCATTTATACGACTGCGCTGAGCTTAGAGATATAGTTCAGTATGCTTATGAGCAAAAAAAATATGTAGCAGCGATCTGTGCCGCTCCTCTTATTTTGGGACGATTGGGGATTTTACGTGGAAAAAAAGCTGTTTGTTATCCTGGATATGAGGGGGACCTGACCGATACGGATGTCACAAAAACCGAAACATTGGTACAAGACGGAAAAGTAATAACGGCGAAAGGTGCCGGAGTGGCCTCTACGTTTGCGTTTAAACTTGTAGAGCTTTTAAAAGATTCAAAGACCTCGGAATCTATCAGAAAGGCAATGATATTTGAATAACTATGTTTATCAGTCAAAAGTTTTTTAATAAAAAAGAAATAAGGCAGCTCGCCCAAAATAGTTTTGAAGAATATACTGCAGAATCTTTACAAAGAGAATCCGATTTAGATTCGGAAACGTTAAAGAAGTTGCCTATATATCAAGATGCCCAAACGATATGTTGTTATGCCTCTGATAAAACGGAAATTCCGACATGGGATTTGATGGAGTGTATATTACGAGACGGAAAGAAGCTTTGTCTTCCGAAAATTATCGGACGCGGTATGATGGTTATGCAAAACGTATCGTCGTTTAACGACCTTGTGGACGGGAAATACGGGCTTAAAGAACCTCTCGGAGACTCACCGTTTGTATCTAAAGATATGATTGATCTATGTATTTTGCCTTGCGTTGCATGTTCAAAAAAAGGAGTCAGGGTTGGCAGGGGAGCAGGATATTACGACCGCTATCTTAAGGATACCGCTTTTTTGAAGATCGCATTATGCAAAAGCTCCTGTTTATACGATTCAATTTTATCAGAAAAACATGATATTAAAATGGATATCATCATTTCAAACGGGGAGGTTTTTTACATAAATGAAACATAATAATACGGCTGTCGCCGGTTTTTCACTGGCATTGGTTTTTGTTTTTTTTACGGGAGCCAATTGGCTGTTGGGTAATGTATCTCAAAATGAATACTCAATTTTATGTTTCGTTGAAATCTTCTCTTTTTTAATACCAACCGTGTTGGTTTTGGTATTTTCAAAGGAAAAATCAATTTCTTTTCGATTTAGTCCGTTTCATAAGAGCGCTTTAGGATTTGTTATAAAAGCATCCTTCGCGGTATCTTTTCTATCTTTTTTGTTAAACTATTTAGCATCATTTATATTAAATATTTATGATCAGTCCGGGTCTTCGGCGGATACCATTACAGTGAATGGCGGACAAATCATAATTATTATTTTTTCGGTAGCGATTATTCCGGCACTGGCTGAAGAGCTTTATATGAGAGGTGCACTGTTTTCTTCCATTGAACAACATGGAACTTTATCTGCTATATTTGTTTCCGCTTTGGCATTTGCTTCAATACATGCATCGCTCAAAAACTTTATCGGTCCGCTTATTGCCGGTCTATTGTATGCTTATCTGACCTATACACTAAATTCTATATGGCCCGCCGTGCTATCTCATGGTCTGAATAATCTTTATACACTTGTTATGAATACCCTGATGCAAAAATATACGGCTTTCGGAATATGGCCTTATTTTTTAGTTATTAACTTGTTTTGTTTTTTGTTATTTTCCTATTTATCTCTTACTTCCCTTGAAAAACTATTGAAAAATAACCGTATAAAAAAATTTCAAAAAGGCAGCCGGAAATTTCCGGCAAGCCTCTTTGAAACAATTTTGTCTCCAGGGTTTTTGCTTTTTATGTTGCTATTCATCTTGAGGGGGATCTTTAAGATGTTTGCCGCTTAATCACCACAGCAGCAGCAGATGAGTATGAAAATAAGGATAATAATAAGGATCCACCACAAGCAGCCACAGTCATCACTGCCGAATCCACCAAAACCAGTCATGCGTTTCACCACCTTTATCGGTTTCTGAAACATACTATGACGGGCAGGTTTTTTTTGATACTGTTAAAATCAAAAATTAATAAAACTTCGTTTATATATTCTGCGAGGTGAGCAAATGAGAAATAAAGATGATTTCCATGTAAACTTTAATTTTAACGACAGGCCGGATAATCAGCCGGAATCCAGAAAACGTAAAAACCCCAAACAAAGTTTCAGCAACGTATCCGTTTTGATTTACCTCTTTATCGTATTGGGTTTATC
>JANZZB010000047.1:4511-7357 GCA_026419635.1 Clostridiales bacterium
GGCATTATTATTGTTTCTGCTAATGATGTGCTTGCTTTTGTTAAACCAGATAAAACAATCGTTGTTGAGATTCCGGAAAAATCAACAAATTGGCAGATATCAAAAATTTTGAAAAAAGATCATGTAATCAATAATGCTTTTATGTTTGACCGTTTTGTTGCCGCTTTGGGCGGAAAAAAGAAGCTTAACTCCGGGAAATACGAGCTCAATTCAAACATGGATTATCATACTATTCTCAATACGCTGCAAAGGGTATCAAATTATCAAGCTACAGTCAGTGTAACGATTCCGGAGGGGTATAACCTTAAGCAGATCGCACAGCTTTTAAACGACAAGCTTGTTTGTTCTCAAGAACAGTTTTTTAACGTTGTTAAATCCTATGACTTCAATTATGATTTTGTGAAAAATCTTCCGAAAACGGAAAATCGGCTTGAGGGATATTTATATCCAGATACGTATCAATTTTACGTCAATGAGAATCCAACAGAAGTAGTTAATAAGTTTCTGAATAATTTTAACAAAAAAATAACGAGCAATATGCGTTCCATGATGAAAGAACGCGGCAAGTCAATGAGTGATATCATCACGATTGCCTCTCTTATCGAACGGGAAGCCAAGCTTTCATCCGAGCGCGAAAGGATTTCAGGTATTATCTATAACCGATTATCATCCAAAAAGTACCCATATCTGCAAATTGACGCTTCCATTATTTATGTAGTCGGTCAAAAAACAGAACTGACTCAGGAAGATCTGAAAGTAGACAGCCCGTATAATACCTATAAACATAAAGGTCTGCCACCCGGACCAATCGCAAATCCCGGAATGCAATCCATTCTGGCGGCATTAAATCCTGAGCATAGCGATTATTATTTCTACGTTGCAAAACCGGATGGAAGCCATATTTTCACTAAAACGCTTGACGAGCATAACAAGGCGGTTATAGAAGCCCAAAAATTGTTTGACGAGGCAAAAAAATGATAAAACCGGAGCTCCTTTCGCCAGCCGGCGATATGGAAAAATTAAAATATGCAATCCATTATGGAGCCGATGCAGTTTATCTTGCGGGAAAATCATTCGGAATGAGAACTGCCTCAGCCAATTTTACTGGAGAAGAACTTCGGACAGCGATTGAATACGCTCATAAAAAAAATGTGCGTGTTTATGTCACAGTCAATACTTTGCCACGCAACGAAGATCTTTTGCTTTTACCCGAATATTTGGAACTCTTATCCGAACTATCGGCTGACGCGATTATTCTTTCTGATCTTGGCGTTTTATCGCTGGCAAAAAAATATGCGCCGACGATTTCCATACATGTCAGCACACAGGCTTCCGTTGTCAATCATTTAAGCGCATCCATGTGGCATTCCATGGGCGCTGACCGGATCGTTCTGGCAAGGGAATTAAGTCTTGAGGAGATCAAAGAAATTCGGGCAAAAACACCGAAAGAATTATCCCTTGAAGCGTTTGTACACGGGGCAATGTGTATGTCTTATTCGGGAAGGTGCCTGTTATCACAATACATGGCGTCACGCGACCCGAACCGTGGAAATTGTGCGCAGGCATGCAGATGGAAATATCATTTGGTCGAAGAACTGCGTCCCGGTGAATATCTTCCGATCATTGAGGATGATAAGGGAACGTTTATCTTTAATTCAAAAGATTTGTGTATGATTAACCACATTCCGGAATTAATTGACGCCGGTATAGAAAGTCTTAAAATTGAAGGAAGGGTTAAAACTTTCTACTACGTTGCTGCCGTCACCAATGCGTATCGCCGCGCAATTGACATAATCGAGGGAAAAAACGGACAATGGACTTTACCGGAAGAACTTCGTTCGGAAGTATTAAAAGTAAGCCATAGAGAATATTGCACCGGTTTCTATTTTAGAAATGAGGATATCAAACAGGTATATGAAGACGCTACATCTATCAGGGAATGGGATGTGGTCGCTGTAGTTAATGATTGCGACCAGGACGGTTTCGCAATATGTACGCAAAAAAACCGGTTTTGCAAGGGAGCCGTTTTAGAACTACTGGAACCGTTTCATTCGCCAAAAGAGGTTTTTGTATCGGAGTTATATGACGAATCCGGTAATTTGATTGACTCCGCTCCTCATCCTCAAATGAATGTAAAATTAAAGCTGCCGCACCGGGTTTTACCCATGGCTATTTTACGACAAAAAAGGGACTGATATTGACAACAAAAGACAATATGCTATTATCATTACTGAATGTAAACGGTTAAAGCGCAAAAATATTTAGCTAAAAATGTTCATTAGGTATGTGAGATAAAAGCGAAGCAAATGCTGCTGCCAAGTTAAAAATTTAGATCATTACTTACTTTACTATATACACGTGATAAGGATAATAAACAATTTTTTGCTGCTGCAAGGCGGCGGAATGGAGATATTAAATGCAAAAGCTGGGATTAAACGAAATAAGGGAAAAGTATCTTTCATTTTTTGAAAGTAAGGAGCATTTACGGCTCCCAAGCGCCCCGCTGATCCCTCAAAATGATAATTCGCTTCTGTTGATCAATTCGGGGATGGCACCCTTAAAACCGTATTTTACCGGCGAGCAAACTCCACCGTCTTATCGTGTTACAACCTGTCAGAAATGTATTAGGACACCTGACATTGAAAATGTGGGAAAAACTGCGAGACACGGTACATTTTTTGAAATGCTGGGGAATTTCTCTTTTGGAGACTATTTCAAAAAGGAAGCTATTCCATGGGCTTGGGAGTTTGTTACCCAGGATATGAAAATGCCTGTGGACAAGCTTTGGATTACTATATACGAAGATGATGATGAGGCATTTGAAATATGGAATAAGGATGTAGGAG
>JANZZB010000047.1:7367-10515 GCA_026419635.1 Clostridiales bacterium
GTTTAAACCTTACTTTTTGGGTGTTGCAGTACCACCAAAAAGTCGAATTGCAACTGTTCAGAAATGCGTTCGAACAAGCGACATAGAACGCGTTGGTGAAACGGCCCGTCACCTTACATTTTTTGAAATGCTTGGAAACTTTTCTTTCGGGAATTACTTTAAGCACGAAGCAACGGCATGGGCATGGGAATTTGTAACGAAAGTAATGGAAATCCCCATAGATCGTCTTTGGGTTACCGTTTATTTGGATGATGATGAAGCATTTTCAATTTGGACAAAAGAAGTAGGGGTGGATCCGTCACGTATAGTTCGTCTTGGGAAGGCGGATAATTTTTGGGAGATCGGCTCAGGCCCGTGTGGACCATGTTCGGAAATTTATTATGACCGCGGAGAAGAATACGGCTGTCACAGTCCGAATTGTGCGGTCGGCTGCGACTGCGATCGTTACGTCGAATTTTGGAATCTCGTATTTACCCAGTTTAATAACGATGGACAAGGAAATTATACACCGCTTGAAAAGAAAAACATTGATACAGGAATGGGTCTTGAACGTCTAGCCTGCATTATGCAGGGGGTTGAGAACCTTTTCGAAGTTGATACAGTTCGTAAAATCATGCTGCATATCAGTGATATTGCAGGAGTAAGATATAAGGAAAATGAGAAGAAAGACGTCTCGCTTCGTGTAATAACGGATCATATTCGCAGCACGACAATGATGGTCTGTGATGGCGTAATTCCTTCGAATGAGGGAAGGGGATACGTTTTACGCAGGCTTTTACGTCGAGCCGCCAGACACGGTAAGCTGCTTGGAATTGAACGTCCGTTTTTATTTGAAGTATGCGATACGGTAATACATGAAAGCGGGGACGCGTATCCCGAACTTAAACAAAAAGCGGACTATATCAAAAAGGTCATTCAGGTGGAAGAAGAACGTTTTGACAAGACAATTGATGCAGGTCTTTCAATTCTTTCTGAAATGATAGAAAAATTAAAAAAATCCGGAAGCAAAACCATGTCAGGAGAAGACGCTTTTAAATTGTATGACACGTTTGGTTTCCCGATAGATCTTACTATTGAAATCCTTGAGGAAGCGGGTATCCAGCTTGACCGGGATACGTTTGATAATTGTATGAACGAGCAGAAGGAACGCGCACGTTCAGCACGTGAAAAACTCGGCGACTTTGCGTGGACGGCTGCCGACCTTGGAATAGAGAATATTCCTGTAACAAAATTTGTTGGATATGAAAAACTTGAGTGTAAGGGTAAGATACTTGCCATTATTCAGGAAAATCAATCTGTAGAGAGTGCAGCGGGCGGCGAAGTCACAATTATAACAGATGAAACACCATTTTATGCGGAAAGTGGCGGACAGGTAGCCGATTTCGGTACAATTTTTTCAAAATCAGCAGAGGTTGAAGTGAAAAACGTCATGAAAGAAGCAAACGGAAGATTCTTTCATGACGCGGTTATAAAATCCGGACTATTAAGCGTTGGTGACGATGTAACGCTTACTGTGGATCAAAACCGACGGAAGGCGATCATGCGTGCGCATAGCGCTACGCATCTTCTGCAAAAAGCACTCCGAAATACTCTCGGTAACCATGTAGAGCAAGCCGGATCTTTGGTATCTCCGGAACACGTCCGTTTTGATTTTACACATTTCTCAGCAATGACTTCTGAAGAAATAGAAAAAGTTGAACAGGAAATGAACTTGAAAATTCTTGAGGGTCTTTCCATTACAGTAGATGAAATGCCGGTTGAAGAAGCAAAAAAGCTTGGAGCTATGGCACTATTTGGTGAAAAATACGGTAAGACTGTGCGTGTTGTCAGAATGGGGGATTATTCCATAGAGTTATGCGGCGGAACCCATTTGGATAATACGGCAAAAATAGGGCTGCTGACAATTTTGTCCGAAAGTTCAGTCGCGTCCGGAGTTCGAAGAATTGAAGCGGTAGTCGGCACGGAGGTTCTCCGTCAGATCGTTCATACAAAAAAACAGCTTCAAGATATTGCAGCGCTCATTAAAACACAGCCGTCGGATGTCTTACGCCGCACAGGGCAACTTATTGAAGAAAATCATGAGGCTTCTAAGAAAATTGAGCAGTTAACAAGAGCTGCTTTTTCATATCAAACCGCTGATATGTTAAAAAACGCAAAAGATATTAAAGACGTAAATGTTATTGCAGTTAAAACAGAAGGCGAGCTTAGCGCAGATGAGCTTCGAAATCTGGCCGATATGCTGAAAGAAAAAGATGCAAAGCTTGTTGCAGTGCTGGCGTCTGTTCATGACGGTAAAATTCAATTTGCTGCTGTTTGCGGTCCGGAAGCAGTAAAGAAAGGCGCACATGCGGGCAATATCATTCGGGAGGTTTCCAAACTTGCCGGTGGCGGCGGAGGAGGCAGACCGGATAGTGCCTCGGCTGGAGGAAAGGATCTATCAAAGTTAAAAGATGCACTCGATGCTGTTTATATAATAGCGGAAAAAATGATCAGGTAAGGAGGCGTAAACGTTGGAAGATTGCTTGTTTTGTAAAATAGCAGCAAAGGAAATCCCGTCCAAACTAGTATACGAGGATGATCGTGTCTATGCTTTTGAGGACATAAATCCGCAAGCTCCCACACATTTTCTCGTGGTGCCGAAAAAGCATATTTCATCAGCTATGGAAGTCAACTCCAGCAATGCAAAAGAAATTGCATACGTTTATGAAGTGATTCCAAAGATAATCCGCTCGCTCGGAATAGGAAATGGATTTCGCGTATTAACCAATTGCGGTGAAATGGCAGGGCAAACTGTATTTCATATCCATTTTCATGTTCTTGCCGGACGAGAACTTGGCTGGCCTCCGGGCTGATTGGTTAAAGGCGTTCACTCTCCCTTTGAGAAATACTGGGGAGAGTGATTCCTATTTTTGGGAGGACATCATGTTAAGACCGCTATTTTTCTTCACTTCGGTCTTTGCAGCAACCGTTTATCTTATACAGCTGCCATGCTCACTCATTATAAGGCTGTGCTTAATTTTATTATTTATCATTATTACATCCGCCATTTTATTTTACAAAAACGGCAAAAAAGGAGAGTTTGGTATCCTTCTTTCTGCCGTTTTGTTTGGTAGCTTATGGTTTATCGGATATAAGACTCTAGTTTATA
>JANZZB010000048.1:0-3005 GCA_026419635.1 Clostridiales bacterium
GAATATGGCCGAGATAAAAGACAAAGCAATACAGGATATTCAGGCAGTTTTACCGAATTCAAAAATTGTCAATGAAACACTTACGGTTTCCGATATCATCAAAGGCATGAATGCTACCAAAGGTGATCCTTTGAGCGGTGTTTTAGCAACTTATCAGGTTATAACAGGAAAAATAGGTTCCGAAATGAAAATGAAAACCTTTTCGGATACTAAGGCAGAATTCGGCTGGTACGGTTCAAACGATACTGATAAAAACATGAAAACGACCTATGCATCTACCACACAGCTTCAGGTGTCACAAGATCATGATTCTATCCTTAAAATCAAGGCCAATGAAAATATTATGGTTAATTTGACTCACCCTGCTTTAACAAGCTGGATCGGATCAAACGGAAAGTACTCGATTACCGTAGTTACAAATAATAAGAGTTGTCTGATGAAAGAGACCTTTGTTTCGGATAATCATAAAGAGGCCAATTATTATTTTGACGGTGTCAGTGTACTTCATCTGCGCAAGGGTGATACGCTTTATCTTAGCTTAAGCACAACGAATGAATGGTACTTTTATGCGGATATTATGCCGGTTATTTCCATGAGCAAAACCGGTTATAATGAAAGCATGACAGTCGGCGTTCTGCTGACAAACCGGACATCTAATAAAAAAATAATGGATGATACACTTTCTTCCTTGTCTGAAAAGAATTATTCTGTGAAAAACTGGGCAGATATTAAATCGATTGTGGATACCGCAAAGGCATCCATTGACGAACAAATCAGTGTTTCAAAAATAGTTGAAATACGTAAGAAGGCCATTCAGGACATTAACAAAATCCTGCCGAATTCCAAGATCAATTATGAAGTTCTGGCAATGGATGATATGATCGGCGGCATGAACCAGACAAAAGGGGAAGCATATAAATCCTCTCTTGTTACATACCAGCTGTTATCGGGTAAGTTCGGTAAAGAGATCAAAATGAATCATTTCTCCTTAGACGGGGATATCGGGCATGTCGGAGTTGCATCCGCAAGCGAATGCTGGTATACGCCTCCCGGAGTCAAAGACAGTCAGGCAATGGCAGTGATCTCAGAAACCGCATTACAGGCAGTGGACGGATATGACGCCATTATCAAACTAACGATCAATAAGCCCGGCGAACTGCGGATTACCCATCCGCAGCTGACCGGCTGGCGTCCGGATTATACAAAAATCAAGCTCATTCGAGTACGGAATGGTAAAACGGTTGTTTTATCTGATAAATATGTGTCTTCGCTAACCAGTCCGGCAAATGCATATACACCGGATGTCGGAGCGGTCAAGGCCAACGATATCATTTATCTTGTTTATTATACGACCAACGAATATTACGGTTCGGTTAGTCTGTCTCCTGTGATTGAAATTGGAAACATACCCGCAAAAGACACAACCGAATTCATTGATTTAAACGGTGTCATTGCAGATTCGATTGCAGGTAATGGATGTGCAGTTAACACCAATTCCACAAATTTCGAGTTTATGTACGGTAAAATTGGTTCTATGTCCAAATTCAACGCCCATGATGCCAAAGCCATATGGAATACGGGCAAAACGGCGTCCTTTGCCGGCAACGGAACGATAACAGCCGGTCCAAATACCAGTTCGATTATCAAGATTACCGCGAAAAAGAAAACTGCCTTTTGTTTTTCAAGTGACATCAGTACGCTCACATCGGGTAGTAAACTGACGATTTACCAGGAAACAAACGGCGTCCGCTATCAGATCAAGGAAGCTACAAAAGACTTTACCGCTAAGGTTTCCGCCAATATCGGTGACATTATCTACTTCGTCTTTTCATCAACAAAGTCTGCCGCAAAATGCAAGCTTTCTGGGGCGTTAACTACAGATACGGAACAATATAACATCTATGAGCGTCCCAACGAATTAAAGCAGGAGACATATTCTTTAAGCGATATGGTAGCACAAGCCATGTTCTCAAAGTCTTCGGGAGAGCAGATGCGTTATCTTTCAACGTTCGAACTGCTGTACGGTTCTCTGGATACACAAACGGTGCCGTTAAAAGTCAATGATACTTTACCGAATACTTTATCGGATGACAGCGCTTCCACTACCATATCCAAAAACCAGTTGAAAGCGGGAATGCTCGGAAACGATGCGATTATTAAAATAACCGCCAAAAAAGATATGAAAATATCGATAACGCATCCGGAAATCACTTATCTGTGGCCTGGAAACACCGGAGTTAAAATGATTGCCGAATCCGACGGTATCCGTATTACGTTAAAAGATAACAAAATGTCAAACGCGCTGAAAGGTGCAAATTATTATTTGAAAGACGTACATATGAAAGCGGGAGATATCCTGTATATTGTTTATTACAGTACCGATTCCTACTATGGAATTATAGATATGCTCCCCACCTTTCGATTTGACACAACCGCATATAACAGCAGCATGCGGGCGGAATTTGATGAAATCAAGCGCGCAAAAGCTTTAATCACGGAAAAGAGCGAAGCATTGACGGCGTATCTGGAGAGTCTGGACAAAAATCTGTATTCCACAGTGAATTGGCTCGAAATGGAGGAAATTGTTGAAGAAGCGCAATCGGTTTTGAGCACAAAAACTACGGTAACGGAAATCAACAAAGTTTACGATCAAGCCATTTCGGATTTAAAAGCTGTTTTAACCATTGAGCAGGTAAAAGCACAGTTGTCCGAGCTGAAAAACAGCAAAGTAAGTAAACTTAACGAATTTGTCGCATCTTTGAATAAAGAGTCTTACTCCGTAGAAAGCTGGAAAGCATTTGAATCCATTCAGTCTAAATATGTCGGTATTATTCAAGATTCGACCAACACGACCAGTGTGGAAGTTGCGTTTGAGACAGCAAAGGCAGCCATTCTGAAAATAGAGAAAGGCTCAAGCGGCGATACGCCAGCAGACGTACCTGAAAAGCCGGGCGGAAACGCGATATATATTATAATCGCTGCCGGTGTTGTTGCCGTTTTGCTGG
>JANZZB010000048.1:3015-10112 GCA_026419635.1 Clostridiales bacterium
GCCGGTTGAATAATACGAATATCCAATAAGAATGGTGAATGAAAATGCTTTACAAAAACCATATATTGAAGTTTTCGCAAAGCGTTTTTCAACCATTCTAATGGATATTCGTATAACAAGAAAGGCAACGGAAACGTAATCGATTAAGAAAGGTGATGAGATGAGACCTTTATCTGCCAATCAAATAAAAAAGAAGCATCGGACATATTTTAAAAACTATTGGATGCTTTATACAATGCTAATCCCAGCGGTCATTTTCTTTCTGGTCTTTAGCTATTACCCTATGCTGGGGCTTCAGATTGCATTTAAAGACTGGAAAATATTCGGAGGAATATGGGGCAGCCCCTGGGCGTCGACTGACGGTCAACTGGATTTGCTCAAGCATTTTAAGTTACTGTTTACGGACAGCTTATTCTTTTCAAAATTTATCAATACGCTGCGTATTTCAACGCTAAAATTGCTCTGCGGATTCCCTGTCCCCATTATCATTGTCGTTTTGTTGAATGAAATGCGTTCTGTTCGCTATAAGAAAGTTGTTCAGACGATCTCTTACCTGCCTCACTTTATATCCTGGATTATCATATCCGGTATATTGCTTACACTGACAGCCAGCGGGAGCGGGTTTCAGAGCTTTCTGTCTTCAGTCTTCGGTAAGGAACTGCTTTTTTTCAGTGATGATAATCTTTTTCTGGTTGTTATTGTGTTATCGGAAATATGGAAGGAGTCCGGTTGGGCAACGATCATATATTTTGCCGCGATATCCAATATTGACCCCTGTTTAGAGGAAGCCGCCGCGATTGACGGAGCGTCGAGGATGGATAAGATTATCCATATCATATTGCCCGGATTAAGACCCGCGATTTCGATCAATCTTATATTAAGCCTTAGCGGACTTGTGTACGGAGGTTTTGATCAGATATTTAATATGTACAATACAGCCGTTTATGGAAAAGGAGACATTCTGGAAACCTATCTGTTCCGTATAGGCATAGGAGGCGGACAATATGACGTCGCAACCGCTCTGGGACTGTTTAATTCCGTATTGGCTCTGACGTTAACTTTACTGGCCAATTATATTATTAAGAAGAAAGAAGGGGATGGCATATGGTAAATGCGTTTATGAAACGTAATTTTGGAATAGGGTATCGAAACCGGATTTTTCATTCGATTAACTATCTCATATTTTTCTTCTATGCTCTGATCACCTTTTATCCTTTTCTGTTTGTTGTTCTGAAATCAATTCAGGCGTATGACGTTTCCTCCGGCAAGCAGCGTGTCATTTATAATCTTTCTGCGTATGAAATGCTGCTTGCCAACGCGGACTTATATACAACGTTTTTACGAACGATTTTTGTTGTAATTGCCGCTACAACATTAAGTATATTCTTTACCATATTGACAGCTTATCCTCTTTCGAGAAAACATTTAAAGGGCAGGATTCCGCTGCTGTTGTTTGTTATAATTCCAATGCTCTTTTCGGGCGGGTTAATCCCTACATACATCTTGATCAGAGATTTGAATTTGAGGAATAACATACTTGTTTATATCATTCCGGGTTTAATTTCTTCGTTTAACGTTGTAATCGCTAAAAATTTTCTGCAGGGAATTCCGGACAGCGTTGAAGAATCCGCTAAGATCGACGGTGCCAATGATTATACCATTCTGTTTAAAATATTTGTGCCTCTGTCGAAACCGATTATTGCGACACTTGCATTATGGGTAGCGGTGGGTAAATGGAACGACTGGATGACCGGAGTACTGTATATTAAAGACAAGAATCTGTTGATCATACAAAATTATTTAAGAATCGTTCTTACATCTTCCTATGCGGCGGGAACGGCATCTGCGGATATTTTAAATATGCCGGAAAGTTTGAAAATGGCTAGTATCGTAGTAGGTACGCTGCCGATTCTTATTGCGTATCCATTTTTACAAAAGTATTTTGTAAAAGGTATGATTTTGGGATCTATAAAAGGATAAATGGAGTTTTGATTACATGAATATTTTATTAGATACTGATATCGGAGACGATATCGACGATGCACTGGCGTTGGCGCTTGCTTTAAATATGAAGGAAATCAATCTTGTTGGGGTAACAACCGTATTCAAGGATACGAATTTAAGAGGGAGGATAGCTAAGAAAATTCTCGGTATTGCAAACCGTCCGGATATACCTGTTTATGCCGGTTGCGGCAACGGTATTCAACAAAAAAACAATGTCAATGAGGATATTTGCCAATATACGCCCGACCTTGATTTGGAGCGATATGCACCGCTGAATAACCGGGAAGGAGCGCAGGGTCAATCAGCCGTTGATTTTATCATTCAGGCGGCGGAACAGTATGCCGGCGATTTGACCCTTGTCGGCATCGGTCCGCTGACCAATATTGCAAAGGCCTATCTTCAAGCCCCTGAATCCATGTCAAAAGTGGGAAATGTCGTCATTATGGGCGGTACGTTTTATCAGCATCATCGTGAATGGAACATTTTATGTGATGTTGAAGCGGCGCAGATCGTTTTTGATTCCTGTACCAATCTGCATTGCGTTGGCTTTGATGTCACACAAAAGGTTCAGCTGAATCGAAGCGAGCATGAATTTATTCTGGGTATCCACAACCATGAATTAACCGGCTATCTGGCGGAGATCATGCGGTTATGGTCTAAAAGCAGCTGGAGAGAACCGTTACTGCACGATCCGCTGGCAATTTATTATTGCGTGCATCCGGAAGTATTACTGATGGAAAATATTCTTGTACACGTGGAGACACAGGGGGGTTATGCCAGAGGAATGACATTAAACATAGACAGTTTTAACGAACATATCGCCCGGCCGGTTTCGGGAAAGCGGATACAAGCCGCAAAAGACGTTAATGTAAAACTGTTTAAAGACTATTTTATGAATACGGTATTTCAATATTGAAATTAAGGAGGATATAAAGATGAAATTGAAAAGGTTCGCCAGCTTTTCTCTGGTTGTAGCACTTGTATTTACGATTACTGCCTGCAAATCGAATACAGGAACCAACAATAATTCAGGATCAGGGAATACATCGAAATCAGCGCTGCGCATCTTTATGATGGGGGGAGCTCAGTGGGACGGCGTTTCGGAAGACCGCGTATGGACAGCGATTGAAGAAGCGACAAAAACGGATATTCATTATGAGGGAACGGATTCGGATTACTATGAAACTTTAAATCCCATGATCAATACCGGCGACTTTCCGGACATTTTCTTTGCGGTGCCGGGAAGCACAAGCGGCGCTTATGATAAGTGGGCACAGCAAAACGATGATGGGATTTTGTACAACATAGATTTACTGCTGGCTCAGTATCCCGGAGAATTTGAATGGCTTGAAAAGCTGTATCAGACGGATCAATTCAAATATCTGCAATGGGATAACGCCCATACGCTTGTTCCCTGGCTGACCAGCGATTATGTTTACGGAATTTATTATCGTAAGGATTGGCTGATCAATGTGGGTGAAGTCAATGCGGACGGAAGTGCAAAGGTTCCTGTCACACTGGAAGATTTTGAACGTGTTGTGAAGAAATTTACGGAAAACGACCCTGACAAAAACGGTAAAAAAGATACGTATGGTCTGTCTCCCAATAGCGACCCGTTTTGCTGGAATCAGCTATACCATGCTTTTGGCGTTTGTGAAGATTGGGATATGTCATCCGATGGTAATGTAACCTATATGTATACGGATGAAAAATTTCGTAAGTTCCTGCAGTGGGCGAATAAACTTTATAAGAACGGATGGATTGACCCCAGCTTTAACACAAACATCAATGTACGTGATCGTGACGTGTTCAAAGACGGCAAAGCGGGCATTTTGATGACCGATGTTGAGCAGCATGTTAAATGGGTTGTGACCGAATTTGAGGAGAAGCAGGGCAAGGATCTTGTCGTAATGGGCGCTCCTCTGGTCGGCACTAAAAATCTGGGCATTGAAGGCGCAGGAGGAAGCTCCACCCGGGGCGGCTGGTATGGCGGATTTTCAATAACCAAGGCCTGTAAAGATCCCAAAGCAGCCTTACGTTACTTAAACTATCTGATTTCACCGGAAGGTTCTAAAATGTTCCGTTACGGCATGGAGGGAACCCATTACACCGTAGATGGCAAGGGTAATATCAAAGTGAATAATGATGAAAGAGCCAAAGAACCGGGCGGGCGGTTTGAAAACTCAAAAGAAGAAGACGGACTGTCTCATCCCAACGGAAACTACTGCATCGGTTCCACGCAAATAGGCGGAGAAGTTGACTGGAGTAAATTTGATACGGAAAAGAAAATAACCGTTAAAGCGGATGCGGGCGTACTGGACTATCACTTTAAAAATCTCATTCAGCAGGCACAGGAGAAATTCATCGCTTACAAAGATAATATCCTAAGTTCCATTATATTCCCATCCTCGATATCAGCAAAAGAAGTAAAAATTCGTGATATCGCAAAGACATATATCAATCCTGCGATTATGGGTAAAATAAATTTGACTTCCGACTGGAACGCAATGTTAAAAAACTGTGAAAAGAATGGCATATCGGATGTCAAAGCGGTTATCCATGATACCGTTATTGAATTGGGATTAATAAAATAAAAATATCTCAAAACTCTGATTTTTGGAGGGAAAATCGTGACGAAGAAAAGGATACGTATTTTGGCGTTTCAGATGGTCTTTCTTATGATGACCGTCATGTTGGGCGCATGCAGGAGCACTACCAAAACAAACAGCGGAGAAAGCAGTTCTTCTGCCGAGATTGCTGTTTCATCCGGTATAAATACGTCTGGGACGGAAAGCGGCAGTCAAACCGGCAGCACAAGCCGCAAAACGGCGGAAGGTAAAAATAATGCAGGTGTCTCAGATTCAACTTCAACGACAAAAAAAAAAGTTGTTGACTATGGGGCCAATTACCGCTCCGATATGGTAAAGGCAAATCAGGAATATCTAGCGGGGGCTGTGTATATCTCATTTGAAGGATACAAATTCAACGGCGTTGACTATAAAAAAGGAATGAAAGTCCTGCACAATCTTGGAGTAAAATGCATCCGGAATTCCATGTTTACGTCATTGTTGTTTCCGTCGCTCGACTCCAGAAATGAAGAGGATATTAAATTGATGCATAGCATATTGGCGGAAGCCGCCCGGTATGATATCCAAATTATTGGGGAAGTTTCTGGGAATTACAATAAAACTGGATTTAACGATAAAATTCCCAAGCGTGATATAACGCAAGGCAGTTATTATTTAGAATGGTTAAGCAATTATGAAAAAATGTTTTATACAATTGTTAAGGAGTTTCCTGAAATAACATATTGGGAAATTCAAAACGAACCGAACAATGCGGGGGAGTTAATGGAAGGCGGCACATATACATTCCGCGAAAAAGCGGATATGTTTACGGATATGCTGCTGTATGCCTCCCGCGGTATCCACAAAGCAAATCCCGACGCGATATCCGTGATGGGAGGGATTACCGAAACGACCGGTCTAGGATCAGGCAAAAACAAGCAGTTTCTGGAGCTTTTATATGACAATATTTTCAGTGGCAAATGGCCCAGCACCTACCCTGACGATTATTTTCAGGTAGCCGCATGGCATCCCTATACCTTCTACTATTTTGACAGGGAAAGCTTTGTTAAGTATAACAATGAAATTTACAATATCATCAAGAAGAGAGAAGGTAAGGATAAAAAAGTGTTCCTGACCGAATTCGGTTTTTCGGACGGAATGGCGAAACAAGAGGATATTGCGAAATGGACGATGGAACTGTTTAAAACACTCCGGCAGGACATGAAGTATGTAGAAAGTATGTGCTATTTTCGAGAATTTAACGATCTCAATGATTTGTCTTGGGGTGCAGAGCTTTCATTAACGATGTATGGCTTATTTTATGATCCGAACCCTGATCATAACGATTTGCTGAACAACGTGAGACAGATTCCGGGTGCTCCGAAGCCTGTCGCCTATGCCTTTCAAAAAGCAGCAGGAGGGAAAGGTGATTTAACCATCATGGTCCCAGATAAATACAAATCGCAATTAAAATGACAATTGCCTGCTGGAGTATGAGTGATTCTCTTATGTCCGGCAGGCAATTATATTATAGAAAGTGAAGACAGTTATGCTAAACTATACGTATCTAACGGACAGAAGTATTATTAATGTAAACCGATGTAAGAGCAGATGCTATTATATTCCTTACGAATGTGAAGATTCGCTACAAGACCCCTGGCAGCAAAGTAAAAAAGTATATTTACTTAATGGCTGCTGGGAATTTCGATTTCTGAAAAGTATCTATGATTTGGAAGATGATTTTTGTAATATCCCCTATTCGGATACAATAGATGTACCCTCCAATCCACAAATAAAAGGCTTTGATACCCCTCTCTATTCCGGCGGAAGATATCCGTTTCCCTGTGATCCCCCTTACGTTCCGTATCAAAACCCGGCCTTTTGTTACCGGAAATCCGTTGAGATTGCCGATAATGATAAAAAATACTATATCGTTTTTGAAGGAACCGACAGCGCTTTATATTTATACGTAAACGGCGTATTCGTCGGGTTCGCTCAGGTTTCACACGCGATGAATGAATTTGATATTACTCCTTTTTTAAGACAAGGGAAAAATACGATCGATGTCATTGTTCCGAAATGGTGTCTGGGGAGCTATTTAGAAGCGCAGGATAAATGGCGGATGAGCGGTATTTTTCGAAACGTTTATATACTAAAACGTCCGTATGACCATATAGAAGATTATAAAATCGAAACCCATCTGCTTGGAAGCGACAAGGCTGAGGTTCGTTTTACTCTGAGCAGGGGAAACAGTGCTTCCGTTACCTTTGAGGGTGAGGCAAAGCACATTAAAGAAGGGGAAACCGCTGTGTTTACGTTGACTTCTCCGAGGTTGTGGAGTGCGGAAGCCCCCAACCTTTATCGGATGGTACTGTCAACAAACGGCGAGTATATTGAAGAACAAATAGGGATACGCGAAATCTGTGTGAAAGAACAGAAGGTATTGGTCAACGGCAAGGCCATCAAATTCAAAGGGGTAAACCGGCATGATTTTCATCCAAGAACGGGCTTTGCGGTTGATCAAGA
>JANZZB010000048.1:10122-10368 GCA_026419635.1 Clostridiales bacterium
CAGATCATGAAAGCGCATAATATTAATGCAATTCGAACATCGCATTATCCGAATACCCCAATTTTCTATAAAATGTGTGACCGGTACGGCTTTTATTTGATTGACGAGGCCGATCTCGAATGCCACGGTGCCGTTAATCAGAATGGAAACTATGAAGAAGATTTATTTCTGATGTTTTCAGATAACCCTTCGTGGTATAAAGCATATATAGACCGTATTGATAAACTGGTATCCAGAGACAAAAAC
>JANZZB010000049.1 GCA_026419635.1 Clostridiales bacterium
AGTCTGGTCTGGGCGATAGCGCAGTCATCAAGAGCCATCACAACGTCGGCGGTCTGCCGGATGTTGTTGATTTTGAGGAGCTAATTGAGCCTTTGCGTATGCTCTTTAAGGACGAAGTTCGTCAGATGGGGCTGGAACTTGGCCTGCCGGAAACACTGGTCTGGCGTCAGCCGTTCCCAGGACCGGGTCTTGGCATCCGCGTCATCGGCGAGGTCACCGAGGACAAGCTGGAAATCCTGCGCGAGGCAGACGCGATTTTCCGTGAGGAAATTGCGCTGGCGGGCCTTGACCGCAGCATCAACCAGTACTTTGCCGTCATCACCGACATGCGCTCAGTCGGCGTCATGGGCGATGGACGCACCTATGACTTCACGCTTGCCTTGCGCGGTGTGACCACCAGCGATTTTATGACAGCGGACTGGGCACGGATTCCGTATGAGGTGCTCGATAAGTGCAGCGTGCGTATCGTAAACGAGGTGGGGCATATCAACCGCGTGGTGTATGACATCACGAGCAAGCCGCCAGCTACGATAGAGTGGGAATAGTAATCCGCCTCTATGTAAACGTTTCACTGCTTTAGATTAAAAGAAAACCGTCTATGATGTTTCGTGAATTTTCGGAAATCATAAACGGTTTTTTGTTTTTTTGATTCAAAAATGAGGCGTGTATGTGAATCATGGTAAAGCAATAACTGCTGCCAAAACTTGTAATTTGCCAAAATATGAGATAATATAAAAGAAAAGATTTATTAGAGGTGTTTTTACTTGCAAAAGATACTTTCTGATTTTATAAAAGAGAAAAAGCAACTCGAACTTGAAGAAAGAAAAAAAGAATTAATAGATTTGGGGCTTTTGGAAAAAGTATATTCCTCTAAAGAAGAACCTTCTTCAGAATATCCTTTTGCAGAGTGGTCTGAAGAAGAGCAAAAGGAGAAATATTACAAAAAAGTACCTATTGAAGTTTCAGACGAAGACTATGCGCAATTATGTAAATACACTAAAACAGACAATGAGAATACTATTGCATCGATAATCCAATTTGTTGCATGGCTTGGAATAATAGTTGGCATTATTATCGGTTTTTGTTTTCGGAAACAATATTTTTTCAGCAGTTATTGTTTGGATTTCATCAATCATTTCGGGAATAATGTTATTTGGGTTTGCTGAAATAATCTATTTATTACATAATATCTCTAATAAAATGAATTAAAAATTACATAATTTTTTAAGACTTCCTTGTAAAAATGCAGTAGATGATTTCGTTTTGCCTTGACAAAAATGTATATCCGGTTTAATTTTATATTCAGAAGTCATATGACTGACGGATGTGGGATACCACAAGGGAGTATGACAGAACAAGCCGACCGTCTGGGCAAAAGTCCGGCGGAGTGGCTTTTTTTGTTAAAAGGAGTTTCTTTTATGAGTGAAATGCAATTAAAGTATGGATGCAACCCGAATCAGATACCTGCCCGAATATTTATGAAAAATGGAGAATTGCCCATAACAGTTCTAAACGGCAGACCCGGATATATCAATCTGCTGGACGCACTAAATGGCTGGCAGCTGGTAAAAGAGCTTAAACAAGCAATCAGTTTGCCTGCCGCCGCTTCGTTTAAGCATGTCAGCCCGGCAGGCGTGGCAGTTGGCACCCCAATCAGTGAATCAATTAAAAAAATCTGTTTTGTTGATGATTTGGAACTGTCACCGCTGGCTTCGGCTTATGCAAGAGCCAGGGGCGCCGACAGAATGTCCTCCTATGGTGATTTTATCGCGTTGTCTGATATTTGCGACGTTCCTACGGCAAGGCTTATCGCGAGGGAAGTCTCGGACGGCGTTATCGCGCCCGGTTATGATGAGCAGGCGCTTACTATCCTCAAATCAAAGAGAAAAGGCAATTATACGATTATCCGAATAGATGAAAATTACAGACCCAACTTGATTGAACAAAAGGATGTTTTCGGCGTCACATTTGAACAGGGCAGAAACGAGGTATTAATATCTGAAGAGTTGTTTCAGAATATTCCAACCCAAAAGAAAGAGATCCCCGAAAACGCAAAAATTGATTTGATCATTTCACTCATTACCTTAAAATATACGCAGTCAAACTCTGTATGTTATGTAAAGGATGGCCAGGCGATAGGAATCGGGGCAGGACAACAGTCAAGAATCCATTGCACTCGCCTTGCCGGTGAGAAAGCGGATAAATGGTATTTGCGCCAAAATCCAAAGGTTCTAAGCCTGCCTTTTAAGGAAAATATCGGACGCCCGGATCGTGATAATACAATCGACGTCTATCTTTCCGACTCTTATGAGGATGTCCTCTCCGACGGCTGCTGGGAAGAGTTATTCACAAAGAAGCCGGAACCTTTTACCCGGGAGGAAAGAAAGGAATGGATCAAAACGCTTAAGGGTGTGTCAGTGGGTTCTGATGCATTTTTCCCGTTTGGTGATAATATAGAGCGGGCTCATCGAAGCGGCGCCGAATATATTGCCCAAACCGGCGGCTCAATTCGTGATGATCATGTCATTGAAACCTGTGATAAGTATCATATTGCGATGGCCTTTACCGGTGTGAGACTATTTCATCATTAGATTACTGCAACCGCCTCGAAAGTCTTGGATTTAAATGCTTTCGGGGCATATTTGTTTTTTATAAAAATAGTTGTAACACGGGGAAAGCGGTATGCCATCTCTAAAAGGCAACCGCAATGAACTTCCATGTGTACAGGAATACTATGCTAGGCTAATAGAATTATTCTTGGACAGGCTGAGTTTTGTCGATTGCTTGTTTTTTCTTTGTTTTTTTAATAAATTGTTTTCGGTAAGTATGGGATATGGTATAATTCGGTTTGTTGAAAAACCAGATCAAATTTTTGTTTTAAAATATTAATTGGAGAATGACTGCATGAGGAAATATTCTATATTGTCCATAAGAAAAGTGGCAGCTGTTTCTCTTGCGTTTTATATTTTGACATATTATGTGCTGATCGTTTTGTTTTCCGGTCGGTATATCGCTTTCTTATTATCTGATTTTATGGGGATGTTTGGAGAAGTCGTAAGTATTTTGATTATATGCTTGGGTCTTCGCTGGCAGAAAACCTGGCACAAGGCAGAGTGGAAGATCTTTGCGCTTGGGGTAATGATGATTTTTATAGGGGATTTTATATGGAGTATTTATGAAATGCCCTTGAAACAGGAAGTACCTTTTCCGTCTGTATGTGATATTTTCTATTTATGTGGCTCGGTTTGCTTTATTTTTGCCTTGATTTTTTATATCAGGCGGGAGAAATTGTTTGATATTGTTCGAACAGGTTTTGATATTCTGATAACAATGGTAGTCAGCGGGACGATTATTTTCAAATATATCTTGCTCCCGATTTGGAGCGACGGGACCATAACCTTTTTACAAAAGAGCATCTCTTTAGCCTATCCCATTTTTGATCTCGGTTTCTTGGGAGGAATTTTTTCTTTATTCTTTTTCTGTGCATCAAAATCCAAACTGAACCGGTCAAATTTACTTATCAGCACTGCGTTTTTAATTATGTTTTTTGCCGATCAGATGTTCGCAATCCTGTCGAACTTTACCTATGTGTCCGGTGGGTTCTTAGATCCTTTATGGCCGATTGGCTGCTGGGTTTTATCTTTGGGTTCTTTGTACCCGCCGTTTCGTGAAATAAGCGACGACAGGAAAAAAATAATTGAAAAATCAAAAAAACAGCGATTGTTGATAGAATATCTTGGTTTTTTGTTTCCATATATCAGTGTAATCATAATCGTAATACTATTAAGTTATAAGTACATATCCAAAGATCCGCTAGTAACAGGGACAGTCATTACCGTTTTGCTGATTATGGTGCGGCAAATTTTTTCCTTGCTGGAAAACAAACGTTTGATCCGATTGATTGAGACATCCAATCAGATGCTGGAGGAAAGTAACGCAGATTTAGAAGAACAGAACACGAAGCTTCAAGAGCTGAATTATATAAAAGAATATGAAGCAAATACCGATTTTTTAACCGGCATTTTTAACAGACGGTATATCGATGAAATACTGCAGTCATCTCTGAAGGAAAAGGCGAATAACGAAAAAATGGAGATCAGTATATTGCTGATTGATATCGATCATTTCAAACAGATCAACGATCAATGGGGACATAAAGTTGGAGACTCTGTTTTAAAACAGATTGCCTTTTTGATTAAAAACAGTATACGTTCGGTAGATATCGCCGGAAGATTTGGTGGCGACGAATTTATTATAATTCTGCCGAATACGGATTTACGGCATGCCAAATACATTGCGGACAGGCTTAGAAAAAAGGCTTTTCAAACCGAGTTCATGGAATACGATATAGATTTGAAAGTGACATTAAGCATCGGCTGCACACAATGGAAAGGCGTCCCGAACGAATATGATATCAAAGCAATGATTGCTGCTGCAGATAAGGCATTGTACAGGGCAAAAGAAAGCGGACGTAACCAGTGCAAAGCAGAGGTGCTTTGAAACTGTTTGGGTTCCATTTCCCCCCCTTGCATTATGTTAACATAAAAAGATGGTAGGCACTTTCGTGTCTACCATCTTTTACTACTTTATTATAACGAGCAGGCCTTTTCTTATAACCACTTTGGCTGTCCGCGCATTCGAATACCGGATACAATTCCAAGTGCAGTAAAGGTTGTGACAATTGAGGATCCGCCGGAACTGAAAAGTGGGAGGGTCAGCCCGATAACAGGGGTGATTCCGACACACATTCCAATGTTGACAAAGGTCTGGAAAAACAGCATACCGCCTATACCGATACAGACAAGGTAAGAAAATCCGGAACTGGACTTATATGCTACATAAAAAATACGAAGAATCAACAGAGATAGTAAGCCTATTACGATCATACAGCCGATAAATCCAAACTCTTCTCCGGCAACGGAAAAAATAAAATCGGTGTGTTTGGAAGGCAGAACGCTGTATTGTGTCTGACGTCCCTGCAGAAAACCGCGGCCCGTTAGCTGTCCAGCACCCAAAGCGATTTTGCTTTGCAAAGCGTGATATGCTTTTGCCGGATCAAGCGAAGGGTTAAATACAACGAGAATCCTGGATTTTTGATAATCTTTGAGGAAAAATTTCCAAATGAGC
Organism: Clostridiales bacterium; assembly: GCA_026419635.1. Taxonomy (GTDB): domain Bacteria; phylum Bacillota; class Clostridia; order Oscillospirales; family Butyricicoccaceae; genus UBA6114. Next base: position 5,128 of record JANZZB010000049.1, read on the forward strand.
GGTGCAATTCCTAGCGAAAGTGCGGTTCCGATGATAATATAACGGTTTGCAAGACCTGCGGCAAAAAGCATGACCAGAAAAATAAAGGGGTAGGCAAGGGTCATACCAAGATCTCCTGAAAATATATAAACAAAACCGGCAATAATCATTGTGTGTAGCGCAAGCTGAAACAGGGAGGAAAGACGGTTTAACCGGTCACGAAGAAGCGTAATATGCTGAGATAGAGTAAATATAAAAATGATTTTTCCGATCTCCGCAGGCTGAATTCCGATCCCGGCAAAACGAATCCAGCTATTGTTTCCGACTGTTTCGCCACCGACGCCCAAAACGGCCAAAGAAGCTAAAAGAACGAGATTTATTAAAAAAAGCCATACCCAAATTCTTGAAAACAAGTCTATATCAAGGAAAGAAATAATGATATAAACTAAGAGTCCGACAAGAATTGCCGCAAACTGTATAATTACGTAACGGTTCGTATCAAAGCTTCTTGTTGCACTATAGATTAAAACCATTCCGAAACCGGAAGAAAGCAGTGCAAGAAAAAGCAGATATAGGTCGGCATGCCTTAGAACATTTTTCAAAAAAACTGTAATCTGGCGCATAACCTGGATCAAGGCATGTCCCTCCTTTGCTCTTAAATAATATCTGCTATTATAACACAGAAACGGAAAAAGAAAAAGGGAACTAATGTAATGGACTGTTTCATCTTAGGATGCAATATAAAGAAAGCTATTTTGACTGTAAACCGCAAATAAATCATGGTATAATAACCACAAAGCGGTTATTATACCGGGTTTTGTGCCCCTTCGGCTTTATGGTATAATAAACGCATAAGCAGCCGCATAGTACCTTTATGGAGGCCTGCTATTTTTGTGTCATAAAAAATAAAAGATGATTTTACATTTGAGGTATATATGGAATTCGTATCAAAATCCGTTTCAGAAACAGAAAAAACGGGGGAAACATTTTCAAAACAGCTTCAGACCGGTGACGTTGTTGCGTTATATGGGACACTGGGAGTCGGTAAAACGGCTTTTGTGCGCGGGGTTGCCCGCGGGCTGTCGGTAAAAGATCGTGTTACCAGTCCAACTTTTGCAATAGTGAATGAATATAAAGGCGATTTGAAACTATATCATTTTGATGTCTATCGACTGCAATCTTCGGACGAGCTTTTTGACATCGGCTGGGAGGATTATCTAAACGCGAAGGGTGTGATCATAGTCGAGTGGAGTGAACTGATTGAAGATGCACTGCCTGGAAAGCGTTACAATATACGGTTTGACGCTGTTGACGATATAACACGCATAATCCATATTGAATCAAAGGAGGAGCCAAAATGAAGATTCTTGCGGTTGATTCTTCGGGCGCTCCCGCGTCGGTCGCATTATTGGATGACCAGAAATTGATTGCCGTTTCGTATCAGAATACGGGATTTACCCATAGCAGAACACTTTTGCCGATGATTGATACGCTTCTGGAAAATGCTGATTTTACCATTCAAGATATCGACGTTTTTGCCTGTGCTTCCGGACCCGGCTCTTTTACGGGTATTCGTATCGGTGTTTCAACGATAAAAGGCTTTGCGTTTGCAGAAGAAAAGCCTTGTGCAGCCGTTTCCACACTTGAGGGAATGGCATGGAACCTGTTGTTTACGGATAGAATCATTTGTCCTGTCATGGACGCAAGAGCGGGACAGGTATATAACGCATTGTTTTGCGTGAAGGATGGGAAAATTGAAAGATTCTGCCCAGATCGAACAATATCGATTGAGTTGCTTACCGAAGAGCTTTTGCGCTTAGGTGGAAAATATATTTTAGTTGGAGACGGATCTGCATTATGTTATAATAATTTATCGGAAAAAGGCATGAATGTACTTATTCCGCCGGAAAATCTTCTGTATCAAAACGCTTATGGGGTAGCGCATGCAGCATTTTCAATGGCGGTATCGGGAAGGCTGATTGATGTGGGCGAATTATCGCCTACTTATCTGCGGCTTTCACAGGCGGAGAGGGAAAGATTAAAAAAAATACAGTGTAAATCAATCTAACCTCTTTTTACCCTTAACATTTACACATGAACATTCCTTATATGGCCGTTATGTGTGTTTATCAGGAAAGGATTGGCTATTACATGGAAAAAACGTATGCAATCGGCTCGGACCATGCCGGGTTCTCTTTGAAAGAGACAATAAAAAAATATCTGATTGAAAAAGGATTTGAAATAACAGATTACGGAACATTTGACACATCAAGCTGTCATTACCCGGAATTTGCGGAACGTGTTGCTGACGCAGTGGCGCAGGGAAAACATCCGCTTGGGATTCTTGTTTGCGGGACAGGTATCGGGATGTCTATTTCGGCAAATAAAGTGCCGGGTATTCGCGCCGCAGCCGCTTCCGATTATTTCGGAGTGAAATTTACAAGGCTGCATAATGACGCAAACATCCTCTGCCTTGGCGAGCGCATTACGGGACCGGGTGCCGCGTGCGAAATGGCCGAACTTTTTTTGAAGACTCCTTATGAAGGCGGACGGCATCAAAAAAGAGTCGATATTATTACAGAGATTGAAAGAAAACATCTTAAGTAAAATAACAATATATTGGGGGCGTATTCAATGAAACAAGTGCACATCATGGACCATCCTCTTATCCAACATAAGCTTTCAATTATTCGGGACAAAACAACCGGCGTCAAAGAATTTCGAGAAGTTATCAATGAAATTGCAATGCTTTTATGTTACGAAGCTACACGTGATTTTCCGCTGAAAGAGGTTGAAATTGAAACTCCGGTTGCCTTTACGAAAACCAAAGTTATTTCCGGTAAAAAAGTAGCGATTGTGCCGATTTTACGTGCAGGGCTTGGCATGGTGGACGGAATCTTAAATTTGGTACCTGCTGCAAAAGTCGGACATATCGGCCTTTACAGAGACCCTGAGACGCTGCAGCCGGTCGAATATTACTGCAAATTTCCAAATGATATCAGCGAAAGAGACGTCATTGTGTTAGACCCGATGTTGGCAACCGGCGGATCGGCTTCTGCTGCTATCCAATTTATTAAAAACTACGGGGTTAAGAATATTAAGCTCATGTGTATTATTGCATCTCCGGAAGGAATTGCAAAAATGCAAGCCGACCACCCCGATGTCGAAATATTCTGTGCGGCGAAAGATGAACGTCTGAATGACCATGGGTATATTGTACCTGGTCTTGGTGATGCAGGAGATCGTATTTTCGGCACGAAATAATCTTAAAAAATGTAATCCGCAAAAATTAAATTTAATTTTGAGCGGCAGAGAAGGCTCTGCCGCTTTTTAGCAACATAAGGCTCGGGAAGTAAGATATATCCTTCGCCTTAGATTAAAGGTAGGAGTTTTTATGGGAAAACTGGAAATCAAAAAAAACCACCTGCTGTTTGACGGGGCGTTTGGAAGTTATTATTATTCGCAAAGCTGCGATGATGCACCGTGTGAACTTGCCAATATCAAGTCTCCCGATGCTGTTTTGGATATCCATTCCCGTTATATTGAGGCAGGAGCACAGGCAATCAAAACCAATACTTTCTCCGCTAATACTGTTTCGCTGAAAACGGATTTCTCTCTTGTTCAGGAAGTAATCAGGAATGGTTACAATCTTGCGAAAAAGGCGGCGGGGGAAAGGGCCCTTGTCTTTGCTGATATCGGGCCGTTTCAATTGGACAATTCCGAGGCAACCCAATCCGAATATCTTAGGATTGTAGACGAATTCTTAAGCCTTGGAGCCGTAAACTTTTTGTTTGAAACATTTCCTGAGTATGAAGTTTTACGGCCGGTTTTGCGTCATATTCGCGAAAGACGGGATGATGCATTTATCATTTTGTCTTTTGCGGCATCGCAGGATGGTTATACACGTCAGGGAAATTACTATAAGACATTGTTGGACGAAGCAGAGAATGAGGGGCTGGCCGACAGTATCGGGTTAAACTGTATCTGCGGTCCTACTCATATCTTGCAGCTTTACCGCGAACTGAATAATCCTTCCGGATGTTTTTCCATTATGCCGAACGCGGGTTATCCGGTTCTCTCCGGCGGAAGGATTCTCTACAATAATAACGCGGAATATTTTGCAAAAAAGCTTGCGGAAATTGCAAAAAGCGGTGTCAAAATTTTGGGAGGCTGCTGCGGTACAACTCCAGAACATATCCAGTTGGCGGCACAATTATTGAAATCAACGCAGATATGGGAAGATACTCAATTACCGGTTCCTATAAAGACAGCTCAAACAGCTAAAGAGAGTGAATTCCAAAAAAAACTGAACCATGGTGACAAGGTATTTGCGGTAGAACTTGCTCCTCCTGCCGGAATTGACGCTGAAACATTGGTTGAGCGGGCAAAAGCCGCGAAAAAGGCCGGTGCGGACATTATTACTTTACCCGATTCGCCGTTATCCCGTGCGAGAGCAGACAGTATGTCCTGCGCATCGATCGTAAAGCGGGGAGCGGGAATTGATACAATTCCGCATCTTGCATGCCGCGATCGAAATATGATCGGTCTAAAGTCTGTTTTGCTGGCGGGAAAAATGCAAAAGATTGATAACGTTTTGGCTATTACCGGAGACCCGATGGTCCATACGGGCGAGGCGGTGGATAGAGGCGTTTTCAGCCTTCATTCAGCAAATTTGATAGCGTTTATTGAAAATTTGAACAAAGATGTTTTTAACGGAAACGGCTATTATGTCGGGGCAGCGCTTAACATAAACGCCGCCAATTTCAACGCGGAACTGAATCGTGCGATGAAAAAGGAAAAAAACGGCGCGGAATTTTTTATGACACAGCCGGTTTTCACAAGCCAGTCAAAAGAAAATTTAAAGCGGGCACATCAAACATTGAAGTCGAAAATCCTTGCCGGGATTATGCCGGTTGTAAGCTATAAAAACGCAGTATTTATTAACAATGAGATATCAGGCATTGGGGTACCGGAAGATCTTGTCAATGAACTGAGAGATAAAGAAAAAGCGGAAGCCGCACAAATATCGATTCGTTATTGCACGGACACAATGAAAAGTATTGAGGATCATTGCGACGGTTATTACCTGATTACGCCGCTCGGACGGATTGATTTAATTTGCGAGATTATACAAGCGATTAAGAAAAAATAGACATAAAAGAGGCTGTCGATAACGTCGCCAGCCTTTCGAGAGGGAATCCAATTCCCCCTCGATACTTCCCCAGGTGCGGACAAAACCTTCAGGTTTTGTCCAGTG
>JANZZB010000050.1 GCA_026419635.1 Clostridiales bacterium
CTTTAAATTCGGATTTACTCATTCATGATGCGACTTTTCTTGAGGAAGAAGAAGGAAAGGCACATTCTGATGTTGAGCAGGCTGCAAGACTTGCAAAAAAGGCATTTATCCTCCTGTGAATCATACAAGGTTCCGCTATACTTGAAGTCCGGCACTCCCTCCATATATTCCCCCTTCTTTCTCGTAATTTTCCCGAAATTTGAATTGACACAGTTCGGATATTACTTTATTATTGACTTAAAGAATTTCGTAATTTTTCCGAATCTAGTCTCAGTTTATTCGTATATTTTACGATTGTCAATATTTTTTCTTCGTAATTTTCCCGAATCTATATTTTGCACAAAGTTAGGAGAATATATTTGGATCTCTTTTTTGAAAAGATTGAACCTCTATTAAAATCGTCAGGACTAAGCGACGCCGAGTTTGAAAAGCAACTCGGTCTTCCCCGTTCGACGGTTTATGACTGGCGAAAAAAAAGAAGTAAGTCGTATTGGAAACATCTGCCCCAAATTGCTTTGAAACTCGGTGTCTCTGTAGGAATGTTGCTGTCAAACGAACCGCTACCCAATTATTTATCCGAACCTCCCTGCCAGAATGAAACAATAAGCCATATTCCGCCGGAACTGGTGAAAGAGCTAGAGAATTCCAAACTGGAACTGGAAAATCTTATCAAAGTAAAGAAAAAAAAGCTGGCTGAATTAATTGAAGAAACTGATCTCAGCCTCAGCCAGATGGATATTATTGAACGTATGATTTATTATATCTGTAAAACACAGCAGAAATGATTACATTATGAGTCTTGTTGTCAACGAATAATAATTGCGCATCGTCAAGTTATGACTTCTTTTTTCTATGAACATTTATTCTATATGAGTTTTGCTTTGCATTTTGCAAATATAACTTTATTATATTTTACTCTTTGCGTTTTGTCAAGTTGTTTATGTATCTTGACAGAATGCAATTTTTTTCTTTACATTTTGTGTTTTCTGGACTATGATGGAGATAATAGGAATCCGGAGTGTTTCAGTTAAATACGTTCTGTGTTTTTAACTGTCCATTCAATATTTGGCGTGCCGCTCGCCGAAATAGCGGCAGCTGTTATAATGCCGTTTTGCTTTTTTTTGGGATGAATATGGCTTTTTGCAGCTTGAGGCTAATTATGAAAAAACTTCGGGAGCTTAGAACGGCCAGAGGTCTTTCCTTAAAAGAACTTGGACATGTCATCGGCGTTGCCGAAAGTACAATGTCTTTATACGAAACAGGAAAGCGCCAGCCTGATTACAAAAACTTAAAGAGTCTTGCGGATTACTTTGATGTAACTATCGACAGCCTATTAGACCGTGAATATCCATCAGAATCAAAAGGGATTAAAATTCCCGTTCTTGGACGAGTACAGGCAGGGATTCCCGTTGAAGCTGTGGAAGACATTATTGACTTTGAAGAAATTACACCTGAAATGGCGTCTCTAGGCGATTTGTTTGCTTTGATCGTAAAAGGTGACAGCATGGAGCCACGAATCAAAGAGGGTGATATTGTTATTGTTAGAAAACAACCCGATCTGGAAAGCGGAGAAATCGGAGTGATACTTATTAACGGGAATGACGCCACAGTCAAAAAAATATTAAAGTATGAACAGGGTATCTCGCTTGTACCGTTTAATCCGGCTTACAGTCCGCATTTTTACCCCAACAGCGAAATTGAAAATCTTCCGGTTACGATCATCGGGCGTGTAATCGAATTAAGGGGCAAGTTTTAATTTTCTTCAAAGGGACTGATTTCGTTCCCGTTTGCATGGATTCAATCACCCCGACATATACGTTATTCCAGGACCCTTATTGCAAAATAAATTTAAACCGTGTATTGGAATTGTTAATAAAAAGTGTTTATATATATTCTCTGTCGGCAACGTAAGGGAATGAGACAGAAAGGAACAAAATTATGGGGAAATTTACGATCATGAGTTCGCTTATCTGGGCTTTCGTCATTCTGGCCTGCTCCATGGCCGCACCGGAGTCGTACGGAAAGCTGCTTCCGATTCTCGGTGCGGGTGCCGTTCTACATATACTCATGTTAGATGGATCGCCGATTACAAAAGAACAAGACCATCCGGAAGATCACCACAAAAATCAACCATAACATATATTCGTTTTAATCATGCGCCGCCCGCCTGTATCTTGACAAAAATGCCTTTCCGCAATTATAATAAATTAATAATATTGATTGGAGTTGGAAAGATGCGCAATTTTTCTTGCTAATTTTTAAGGACAATTGCAAAACGATATTAACGACCGTTTGTTTTGCCATGTCCTAAGCAGGAAAGTTGCCAAATTCACAACTCTGAAACGTAAGACACATTCTGTTTTTTACAGGTGTCGCTTTCGTATTTTTGAGCTGCAGGAGCCGACTTTCCTGCAGCTTTTATTATTTAATGTCTAAAAATCGCATCGCAATTTAACATGACATGAATGATACGGAGGTGACACCATGTCGCTAATTAATGTTTCCGATCTAACGTTTTCATATGAAGGCAGTTTTGATCCGATATTCCAACATGTAACGTTTCAAATAGATACGGACTGGAAGCTGGGCTTTACGGGTCGAAACGGACGCGGAAAAACAACCTTTTTGAACCTTCTCCTCGGTAAATATGAATACCAGGGTTCTATTGCAGCAAGTGTAAATTTTGAATATTTTCCGTTTCCAGTAAAGGATAAAACAATAGATACCGCCGATGTCGTTTGCTCTATGTCGAGTGATATACCGCTCTGGCAGCTTCGACGCGAGCTATCGATTATGGATGTGTCCGAAGATGTTCTATATCGTCCATTTTGCACCTTAAGTAACGGAGAACAAACCAAAGTACTTCTTGCCGCTCTGTTTCTCAAAGAAAACAGCTTTTTGCTGATCGATGAACCGACTAACCATCTTGATATAGGAGCAAGAAAACTCGTCAGCAATTATTTGAATCGGAAAAATGGCTTTATCCTGGTATCCCACGACCGCACATTTCTGGACAGTTGCATCGACCATATCTTGTCGATTAATAAGACAAATATTGAAATCCAGAAAGGGAATTTTTCTTCTTGGTGGGAGAACAAGCAAAAAAAAGACGAATCGGAAACAGCTGAAAATGAAAAACTGAAAAAAGAAATCAGAAGACTCAAGTCAGCAGCAGACAGAACATCGGCCTGGTCAGAACAGTTGGAAAAAACGAAATACAATACCAAAAATTCAGGCTTAAGACCGGACCGTGGCTATATCGGGCATCAGTCAGCGAAAATGATGAAGCGTTCCAAAACGATTGAATCCAGACAGAATTCGGCGGCTGAGGAAAAGTCGAAACTGCTCAGAAATATTGAATCTGTTGAAAATCTAAAGCTTTCACCGCTTATTTATCACACAAAAAGGCTGGTATTGCTGGATAAAGTATCGATCACTTGTGGCAGCCGGACTTTGATCAAAGAAAAAAGTTTCGAAATCGAACAAGGTAACCGGATTGCCGTTTGTGGCAGCAATGGTTCTGGAAAATCAAGCTTATTAAAACTTATCTGCGGCGAAGAGATCAGCTATAGCGGAACGCTCCAAAGAGGGAGTAATCTTACACTCTCACTTGTGCCTCAGGACACTTCACAGCTATCCGGAAGTCTATCGGATTTTATAAGAAAGCATAACCTGGACGAAAGCCTTTTCAAAGCCATCCTCCGAAAACTCGATTTTAGCAGAGAACAGTTTGAAAAAAATCTGCATGAATATAGTGAAGGACAAAAGAAAAAAGTATTCATCACAAAAAGCCTTTGTCAAAAGGCACACTTATATGTCTGGGATGAACCGTTAAACTATATGGATGTCTTTTCACGAATGCAAATCGAAAATTTGATCTTTAATAGCCGTGTTACTCTATTGTTTGTAGAGCATGACGAAAGTTTTTTAAATGCTGTTGCAAACAAAATCATTTATATATGATCTGTTTCACCGTTTCACCTTTAAACAGGGACTGTTTAAAGCCCCTGTTTAAACTATAATATTAATATAATTAATTTTTTTATTAACTTTATTAACTTTATTATTGACATTATTAATCGCGCAGATTATGATAATGCTATAAACAGTATTTGAAACATTTACACCAAAGGAGAACAGAATATGAGCTATTTCCCGCCGTCAAAATGTGCTGTCTGCGGCAGTGAAATGAATATTACAAAGCTCAGCTGCCCCAACTGCAAATCGGAGCTTTCGGGAACGTTTACCCCATGTAAATATTGCTCTTTAAGTGAAAAACACAAGTTATTTCTGGATACCTTTCTGCAGTGTCGCGGAAATATCAAGGAAGTGGAGAGAAGCCTGTCTATTTCCTATCCAACTGTAAAAGGACTTCTCGATGAGCTGCTCACAGCACTTTTTCCTGAACAAAGATTAAGCGACAAGCCAACGCTTTGCACCTCTGAAATCCTCGATATGCTGGAAAAAAAAGAGATCAACGCAGAAGAAGCTGCCCGAATGCTTTCAGAATTGAAGTAATGATAAAAATGAGTTAGAATGGAGTGTCGATCATGAACGAACAGGATAGAATCCGTATACTTAACATGGTGAAAAACGGAACCATTACGGTGGAGGAAGCGGAAAAGCTTCTAAGTGCCGGTGAACCTGCAAAAGAGCCTCAGACGGAAGAAGTAGTATTAAAAGATTCCCGTGGTCGCAAAGGAAAAAAATTTCGAATTGTGGTCGACGCCGTAAACGAAAAAATGAAAGCTGCAAAAGTCAACATCTCCATTCCTCTTTCAATTATTCGTACAATCGGCCCTGTCGTAGCAAAAAATCTTCCCCACGATGCAAAAGCCGAGCTAAACCGCGCAGGAATTGATATCGTACAGATTATTTCTGATATTGAAAGCATCATCGATAGTAATATGGATGAGGACATAGTGAATGTGGATACCGGTGAAGGTGAAGAGAAAACAAAGGTGCGCATTTATGTCGAATAGGCATGCATTTTTGCTTTGGCTTTCTGTCAGTATCAAAGGGGCCCATTGTATCCGGATTGTTCTCCCCATTCCCCTTTTAATTTTGTTGGGTCTTGCAGATATACTGGAGGATCTGTCGACATTTATTCCCATTTTCTACCACAGAAATGAAAAACGGTTATCCCCTGAATATGTCAAACAAATTACAGTAGCATGCGTTGAGCTTTTGCGGGAAATCGCCCTGCACACTGAGCCCGTGGACCTTGTTGATGTAGATGTTATGGATGAGTGGAACCATGTTAAGGTAAAATGTCTGCTTCGTTAAGATGATTTTATGTGGCATTACCTTAGTCATATATTCCATGCAATCAGTAGAGCTCATACTAGAAAGCTCCTTAAAGCGGGGCATTATATTTCGGGTTAATGGAGTTGAAGATAATCATGAAACTGCTTACAAAATGGCTGATTTGTTTCGGGGCGCTGCTCGTTGCTGCCGCCTGTTTTCCCGGACAGTTTTCGGTCTTTGGCGGAATCTTTTCTCTCGCAGCTGCCGCAACGGTCTTGTGGCTCGTCAACCTCGCAATCCGTCCGATTCTTCAGCTGGTCTCTTTTCCTATCACACTTTTGACCTTCGGGTTATTTAGCGTTGTTATAAATGCTGGAATGGTGCGGCTGACCGACTGGTTGATACCAGTTATTCATATTCGTGGATTTTTTCTCTGCCTAATTATCGCTTTGATGATATCCGTTGCAAACACCGTGCTTGCGGTCAATAGAAGGTGTTAGCACATAGCAAAAACAATTACTGATAATATAACAAAACCTCCCTTTTAGGGAGGTTTCTGCTTGTCGAAAAAGTATTATCCTGGGATCATTAAGGGGTCGAAACCCCTTAATGTAAGATTAGTCCGCAGGCGGACATGTGCCGCCGGAGGACACACTGGACAAAACTTGAAGGTTTTGTCCGCACCTGGGGAAGTTTCGAGGGGGAACTGGGTTCCCTCTCGAAAGGCTGTCGACTTTATCGACAGCCTAAACAAAACCTCCCAAAAGGGAGGTTTTGTTGTATTATCATCATCAAGCATATTTATATCGATTAATCGGCACCCGGTAACTTTTGCCCCTGTTTGACCATATTTCGTATTTCACCCGAAAGCCCGCCGAAAACGGCGTCCTGTAACGCGTCATTCGGCTCGATTTGCCATCCATCCTGTTCTTTAGTCATAGTAAACTCAACCGTTACAGTGATCTGTTTTGCATTGGATATATTTAAAAGGGTTTGGAATAAATCCTGCATCTTCAAACGGAGCTGATCATCTGTAACATTGTCCCCACCCTTTGCAAGTGCATTGCTGACCATCATCTGGCCCGCTTCTTTTACATATTCATCAAATATCGGCTTAAAGTCCAGATTTGTAATTTCCGCCTTTAATATCGCCTTATCGTCTATAATATTTGTTGATATAATCTTGTAGCTGAAATGTTTTATCAATAGTTTCATTGTTGCGTCGTCACTTGCAAGATTATCCCCTTCCGAGAAATCCATCAGCTGGTCATAATCCACATAACGCTCCGCTGTTTGCTTGTCTAACGTCTTGATAGCGTCAAATGCCTTACTTGCGGTCTGATCCGGTGTCATAACACTGCCACAGGCTGCAAGAAGTAATGCAACCGCCGGAAAGACCGCCGCTACCAGTATCTTTCTCATGGATGATCCACCTTTATGTATATGAAAGTTTAAATAATAATCAATATGCGGTTATTATAACATAGTTTACTTAGAAATACGTTAAAATAATTAAATCCAAATTTGAATTTTCTGTGACTTATATAATAGTATCTATTATATAAAGCACAGATCCTTATTACATTTGAGATTTCTATCGTAACGTTGTTCAGTAGAATTCATTCGGCAAAAGGTATATAATTAGTACATACATTTTATTAAAGGATATTGCAAACCAATGAAAAAAATAACTGCACTCTTTCTTACACTAGTTCTGGCTTTTTCCGCCATGCCTGTAAACTTGGCTTCGGCGGACACCGTTTATTCTGACGTACCCTCGTCAAACTGGGCAGCTGACTACATACAAAAAGTAACTTCCCTCGGAATTATGCAGGGACTTGGCAGCAATCAGTTCGGTATCGGAAGAAACATAAAACGCTGTGAATTTACAGCAATGCTCGTCCGCTTGTTCAAGTGGCAAAAAGTGACGCCGGTAAAAGCCAGCTTTACAGATGTCACTTCGTCTAAATGGTACTATTCCGAGGTTGAGACCGCCGTCAAATTCGGAGCGGTCAAAACAGACCCTAAAACCTTTCGCCCGGACGCATATATTACACGCGATGAAATGGCCGTTATGCTTGTGCGCGCACTCGGCTATGATTTGCTTGCCGATAATGTAAAATCCTTCGGTTTTCCGTTTAAGGATGTTTCAAAAAATATAGGCTATATAACAATTGCGTCCGATTTCGGAATCATCACCGGCAAAACAGCGACCTCCTTTGATCCGAACGGAACCGCAAAGCGAGAGGAAGCCGCGGCGATGATGATTCGTTTATCCGATCGCTATACTTCTTCCGCCAACTGGACGAATGCGTTCTATGCGATCTCCTCTTTTTCCCAAAAGGATATGATTCCGTCGTTTGACAGCGTCTCATTCGGCTGGAGCAGGCTTGAGGTTGATTCATCCGGCAACATTGCCTTAAATACTTCCTCGTCAAACGGCAATGAGTTCAAAATCCCGGATGGCTTTGAAACACCGGTGATACTAGCGCAAAATAACGGAGTAAAAACATCGCTGAATGTTTATATGACGGCTCAGACGGCAGTCACCCTTCCAAACGGAACTAAAACGAACCCCTGCAGCGTAATTCTCTTAAACGCTGACTACCGGAAAAAAGCTGAATCACAGATATTATCCGAGCTTACCCGCGCCACCCCCGAAACAGGTACCAGCCTTTACTCCGGCGTGACGATCGATTTTGAAGGCATGAAGGGTACGGACCTGAAAAACGGCTTGAATCTGTTTTTGAAGGAACTTCAGCCAATGTTGAAAAACGCCGAAAAAACGCTAACCGTTATGGTACACCCGAAAATGAAAAACGGCGGTGCATGCTATGACGCTTACGATTATCGGACAATTGGCGACCTGGCAGATAAAGTCGTCCTGATGGCACATGACTACGCCGCAAATAGCATGTCCGCTTCCCTGATGAATACGGGATTCACAGCGACTCCTGTGACTCCGTTTGAAGATGTTTACTATGCACTCAAAGCGGTGACCAATTCCGCATCGGGTGTAAAGGATAAAACGAAGCTTGCACTCGCTATCTCAATAGACAGCGCAGGCTGGTCTCTAAAAAACGGCAAAGTCGTCAATGCCGCAGCCATGCATCCGACGCCTCCCGACCTGTATAAGAGGCTAAGCGATTCAACGACGACGATTTCCTATTCCGTCCGTTACCGTAACCCCTGTATCTCATATTATGATTCAACCGATAATACCAATAATGTTGTTTGGTATGAAGATTCCCGTAGCATACATGACAAACTCGTCCTTGCACGCATGTTTGGCGTCCAGGGTATATCCACTTGGCGCCTCGGCTTGATTCCTGTTTATCAGAACCCCTCCGGACGGAATATCTATTATTATCTCTCAGACGAACTGACAAAGTAATAATTAAAGTACAGCCCGGCAGTTCCTGCCGGGCTGTACTTTTAATTATTACTACTCAATTTATTTTCATTTTTCGTTGTTTAATACGTTTGTCTTAAAAAACGTGACGATCGCAGGGATCAGCGAAACAAAAATAATTGATAAAATAACGGTGGTAAAATTATTCTTCACAACCGGAATATTCCCAAAAAAATACCCCGCAATCGACATGATTCCCACCCATAGAATTACTCCGATTAAATTAAATTCCATAAATTTTTCATAACTCATTTTCCCGATACCTGCGACGAAAGGGGTAAATTGCCTGACCAGAGGAATAAATCGGGATAATACAATAGCTTTACCGCCGTGTTTTTTATAAAATTCATTTGCCTTGTCAATATTTTCTCTTTTAATAAAGCGTCCTTTTGATGTTTTGTATATTTTTTTCCCGATTGATTGCCCGAAATAATAATTCAAGCTATCACCCAGAAATGCAGAAGTGAAACAAATCACAACGACAATCCATATATTCAAAAGGCCTATGGCTGAAAAAGCGGCGCATGCAAAAATCAGGGAATCTCCCGGAAGAAATAGAACAAACAACCCGGTTTCACAAAACAGAATAACGAAAAGCAACAAATAAATCAAAACACCATATTGGCTGATAAACTGTTGGAGAAATTCATCTAGATGTAATAGTAAATTAAGAAAGAAATTAATAAAATCCATTGATTCGTCTCCTATATAACTGTCATAAATAATTAAAGTTAGTAAGGTTTTGGTTCTAAACCAAACCCTAATGCAGAGGACATTCTTTTACAATTTCGAGCGCCCGGGTAACCTCCTGTATAACTTTTACCTGAAATTCCGGATTCTCTGTATATCCGTCAGCATCCTTTGCGTCATTTTCAGTTATTATATAAACAGGTTTTAGTGAGTTTAAAGCAATAGCACATGCGTTGAGGCGGCATTTGCTGCATTCACACATATCCATCGTCTTAATTATTTCATCAATCTTAATCCAAACCATCTCTTCTACAACATTGATCAGCTTCATTTTCTCTTCCATCGATTTTTGCATAACGTTATCCATGAATGATTCCTCCAGAATCGTAACATATTTTTCGAATATATCCACGTAAAACCGAACTACTTGCGATCTTCGACTGTAAAAAAATCCACATTTCCTTATATCAGCATATATTTCATCATAACCCGAATATTAAAAATTAGCAATCATAAAAAACCCCTGTCCGCCCCATTTGCGTCCAAGGGTTCACTAATGGCATAACGAATATTATGTATATCAGGTATTCTTTCCCGCTTTCACTGCCACAAAAAATATCCTTGTAAACGGGAATAACACCCTGTTATCCTGCTCTTTTGGATATGCGTTTTCAATTGCTTCTGTATATTCTGTGAGGAACTCAGCCCTAAGTCCGTCATCCGCCAAGGCGTCCAAATACGGCCTCAATGCAGATCCTTTATACCACTCCACGATATCACCGTGCTTTTGCATAATGTGTATGTAATCCGTCTGCCAAAGGGACAGGTCGTCCGTTAAAG
>JANZZB010000051.1 GCA_026419635.1 Clostridiales bacterium
GAATACGTCATACCCGGCCAGGATACCGAGGATCAGACCGAATATGGTACCGATAAGGATCGGCTCGCCAAAAATACCAAGTTTCTTCTGAATGGTTTCCATGTCGACTTTCACTTTGTTGAGTCCAGGAATCTTGTTAATAATTGCAGTAAACAGGTATGCGAACGGAACAAACGCGGCGGTAAAGCCGTGCGGCAGTGAAATGCCGGGAAGGCCATTATATTTGGCAAGGCCGGGAGCCGTCCAGTCGGCGATACACATGATAATAACCATGTTTAAAGCCGCTGCGATCATGCCCATTACCAGGCTGCCGGTTAAGCTCTGTACCAATGCGCCGGTAAATGCAAAGTGCCAATAGTCCCAAATATCAACATCCAGCGTTTGTGTTGTTCTTGTAAGTAGCATAACGATATTAACGATGATACCAATTGGAATAATAAATGAACCCACCTGCGAAGCAAAAGCGATTGCTGCCGAAGCAACCCAGCCGATATCTACGGAGTCCAGCGTCAAGCCGTATGCTTTGACCATCGCCTGAACAACAGGGCCGAGGCTTCCGCCCAACAGACCGGTTACCAGGTTAAGTCCTACAAAGCCGACACCAACCGTCAAACCGGCGCGGAGCGATTTGCCGAACGGAGCTCCTAAAATAAGCCCAAGAACCAGCATGATGATAGGCATCATAACAGTTGCGCCCAGTTTAGAAATGAAATCAAAGAAACCAAGAATATAAGACATTTGCTAACCACTATCCTTCCTTTTTAATAAGCGAATAAGGTTCACTGAAGTGCCCAAATTTAACCGTCCCCACTTAGAAATAAAATCCCCCCTGTTCCTGAACTAATAAGCCTTGTTACACCTCAAAAGCTATCCTCCCCCTTTACGGTTGAGTCGGCTCATTTATCGTTATAATGAGCTTTAGAATGAATTCTAGTACTTCTATAATGTTTATTTGCCGTTTGGCCAAAGAATAGCAATGATCTCGTCCGCAACTTTTTCCATCCCAATGCCCGTTACAAGCGGAAGTGCATTTACACATGGAGTTTTTAAAAAGCTTGGAACAGTCGTTGTATGAACGATAACGTCAAATCCGCTGTCGTCTTTTGAAGCAAGCTCAGCAATTTTGTACTGAGTTACTTTATACATCCCTTTGTATCCTCTTTCATCGAGCATTTTGCTCATTCTGTTCGTAGCTAATGTAGACGTAACAACACCGGTCCCGCATGATACTAAAATTTCCTTGATTTTTTCAGGCATGTTTAATCCTCCCTATAACTTAAGATAATCATATGCTAACGTCTCAATATTCTTAGAGAACCGTTAAGCAACTAAATAGCGTTCTCAAAAGTTGAGAAAATATTGAATAGCTGTTCCTCTGTGCTGACTTCGTTCATCGCTTCGACAAACGTCTTTTCACCAAGCATTTTCGTCAGATTATAAAGCGGCCTGTCAATGCTTTCCGAATCTACAACGCTAAGTGCAATAACAAATTTCACCGGATCATTTAAATCATGATGAAAATGGACTGGATTTTTTAGTCTTATAATGCTTGCAGCAACTTCTCTGGAACCATCTGTTGATTCTGCGTGTGGGATCGCTATTCCCGGATAAATAACAACATATGGACCGTTTTTTTTAATATTGTCAATCATAGCCTTGATATAGTTTGAATTTATTTTTTGGTCGTTATAAAGAACTTCCCCGGCTTTTTTGACTGCATCCTGCCAGTCTTCGGCTTCGATATCCAGCTTAATTCTGTTTAAGGATAAAATATCAATAAATTTTCTATCCGAATGAAATGAAGTGCCATCATTTAATGTTTCATCATTTGGCTTTTGTTCTGTATTTTTCTCTTCGTAACCTTTTGTATATTTTTGTTTTTCATCCTGAAGCTTCATAATCATGCTTTGAATATTGTACAGATCTCCATCCGTCAATATCGGACTGACCTGAATCATCGGCAAATCAATGTTTCTTAAAGGAACTGTAGAAATAATAATGTCTATATCTTCTTGATTGATTCCTTTTAAATTATGTGAAGAGATAACATTCATTATTTGTATCTGCTTGCACATGGATTGCAGCCTTGCCGATATAAGCTGTGCCGTACCCTGTCCGGAATTACACACAATCAGAGCTTTAACTTTTGTTTTATTTTTTTCCATGATGGAAACGATGTACATGACAACAAATGAAATTTCATCTAGTGTAAACTGATATTTAATATAACCTTCAAGTGATTTAAGGTATTTCTTCACTTCATCAAAAACGTAAGGATACATTGACTGAAGTTGGGGCAGCAATGGATTTTCAATGGAATGTCCCTGCTCTAAACGATGGACCGCCGTCTTCATGTGTGCAACAAGCAGATCATATAAATAAAAATCGAGATAATAGTTAATCTGAAGCTCAACGGAAATTTTATAAATAAATTCGTTAATGAGTATCTGAATATCTATCATGTCGATTCTTTTACTGTTATTTTTTATATAGCTTTTACTTCTTAAGTTCTCTAAAAGTTCTGCAGTTTCTTGCGGCAGTATCGGAAAGTTATATTTTTGGCTTAAGGTTTCCATAAGCTCGATCGTCATGTTGTATTTCGAGCTTTTTTTGAGCTTTGACCAATCAATTTTATTAT
This sequence comes from Clostridiales bacterium, assembly GCA_026419635.1. Lineage (GTDB taxonomy): Bacteria > Bacillota > Clostridia > Oscillospirales > Butyricicoccaceae > UBA6114. The sequence goes on from JANZZB010000051.1 coordinate 2,639, forward strand.
TGCTTGCAAGCTCATTATTCTTCATTAACCGATAAACCATGATTAATAAATAAAAGGATACTTCCCGATAGGAAAAGTCCGCGAGGCAGAGATCGTTTTTTTCCTCCATCTCTTCCAATATGTATTCAATTTCGTGAAAGATATTATCTTTATCCAGCTCTTGTAATAAAAGTCTATGGAAAACCGCATTTTTATCATTGTCTTCGCGGAGCATCATGTCACCGTTTAACAATAATAATTTCAACATTCCTTCTCTTACGTTTTTTTCGGAGCCTAGAACCATAAATCCCCTTCTTCTAAGAGGCGTTAGCTCCATACTGTTTTCAAAAAACCAGCCTTTTAATTCATCCAGATCGTTGAGCAGCGTATTTCTGCTCATAAAAGTCTGCTCAGACAGATTTGCAATTGTTTTATAACTGTCCGAATTCAAAAGTACCATTGCCAGGATTGTTTTTCTTTCATTCGGCGTTAATTTATATGTATAAAAATTTTTATCATCAAAGAGAGAATCAATCAGCTTTTTGTCAACTTCTTCGTTTTTGAAGCAAAGCTTCCCGTTATCGTTGATAATAACCGGCTGATGGTTCACCGTTGTCAGAGCTTCATTCATCTCTTTTATATCGTTTCTTATTGTACGTTGGGATACATCAAATTCTTCAGAATAATCCACTAAGCTTTTGTATTGTTTATTTACGATATCGTGGAGTATGTTATTATGCCTGCTATTAATTTTACTCACCCCTTTAAAGCACAGTTAATATTACACATAAATAACAAAAATACCGCAATTCCTTATCCTCAGCAAAAAAACAATAAGATGAGCAATATATCAACACATGAAGCAAAACCATGTTGTTGCAATAATAAAAAGAATAATATGAATCTAAAAACAACATTTCCCTTTCATTTTAAAACTATATATCATTAACTCACAAAAATAAAGTCCAACATATTTCATTTTTTAGTAGAAATATATATATCAATCAATCCAAAATTTGTAAGCATCATTTCTATTTATTTTGGAGCTTTTATTTTAATTTTCCTGTAGAAATATGTCTGTAGAAGGTGCTAAAAGATAACAAATAGCCTGCCAAAAGATTGGCAGGCTATTTAAGGCTGTCGACAGCCTTTGGAGAGGGAATCCAATTCCCCCTCGATACTTCCCCTGGTGCGGACAAAATCTGAAGATTTTGTCCAGTGTGTCCTCCGGCGGCACATGTCCGCCTGCGGACTAATTTACATTAAGGGGTTTCGACCCCGTAAGTCCCCTAAATATACTTTTTCAACAAGCTGAGATAGTTTGCCAAATTGTTGGCAGGCTATTTGTTTGTATGAACTACATTATGATAAGCCAGTTTAATATGTCATTGTAAACTTCTTCTTTTCCGGTTTCATTTAGAATTTCATGTCTCATGCCTTCGTATAATTTTAGTTGAATATTGCTTATTCCGGCTTCAACATATTTTTGATAACATTTTTGCACCATTTTCCCCTTTGATCCAACGGGATCCTCTTTCCCGGAAAGAATAAGAATCGGGAGCTCTTTGGGTGTTTTTGCAATATTTCTTTTATCGGTAATAAATAAAAGCCCGCTAAACATGTCTCTGAAAGCAGATGAAGTAAAGTCAAATCCGCATAATTTATCATTCATATACTCTGCGACTACCGCTTCGTCTCTTGAAATCCAATCACGATCGGTCTTGCCATTGTGAAAACTTTTATTCAAATCATAAAATACCAGTTTATTCAGCAGTCTGTTTTTTCGTCGGGCATTTCCTTTTGCGATGTCAATTGCGGCTACCAGTTTTCCGAACTTTAGCAACGGTCTCGGGTTATGCGCAGTGCCACTTAATATCAAGCCATTTATTTCATTTCCGTAAAGAACGGCATATGTTCTTGCTAAAAAAGAGCCCATGCTGTGTCCTAAAAGGCAAACCTTTAAACCGTTAAATCTGTTTTTCAGATAATGGGTAATCGAAAGCAAATCTTCCGTTACTTTTTCCCAACCTTTTTGATCGAAAAAAAATCCGAAATCGTTCTCGTCACGCACGGAGTAGCCATGCCCCCTGTGATCGCTTGCGCAGACTACAAACCCATTTAATGTCAGAAATTTTGCCAAGCCTTCGTACCGTTTGCCGTATTCCGCTGCACCATGAACAATCTGGACAATTCCTTTTAAGTTCGAACGATCATCCGGAATCCAAAGATAAAGATGAATATTCTGGCCATCCGACATCGTTAAATCAAATTCACTATTTACCATGCTATTCACTCTCTCATTGATTCATCATAAATAAAACGTTCACTGTTTCTTTGTTTTACTCGCCTTCCGGCTTTAATTTTGTACTTCTGCCGGGGCTGTAACGGACAGCGCGAGTCAGATTGATTAAAACAGCTAAAAAACAGCAGGCTGCATCAAAAATGAAAATCAGCCGCAGTCCTCTTAAAAAAGCCGCTTCACTGAAAGCACCCGTGAGACTGTTGATATCCAAATGCGCTGCAAAGGAAAAGATCATAACTGAAATCGTTGTACCCATAACTAAACCGAGGTTTCTAAAAAGCGCATTGATTCCGCCCGCAATTCCGAGTCGGTCTCTCTTAACACTGCCCATGACACTGGAGTTGTTAGGCGATTGAAATGTAGCTAAGCCTAATCCAAGCAAAGCGAGATATGCCAAAAGCACAATGACAGGGGTTTTTGTATTTACCGTTGAAAACAAAACAAGCGCAACCGTTGCAATACACATGCCTGCAACCGTTAACGGTCGATACGTAATTTTATCAGACAACCATCCACTGACAGGCGCAACAATCGCCATTGTAATCGGATAAATGGAAATGATCAATCCTGCCTTTAGCGCGCTGAATTTAAGAATATCCTGTAAATAGAACGGCAGGAACATCAACGTTGAATTAAGCGCAATAAAAGCAAGAAATGCAGCAGTGAGGCCAAATGAAAATTCATGCACTTCAAACATTTGCAGATTGATCAAAGGGTTTACATTCTTTTTTTCCACTGCAATCAGGAAGATAAATAGACATCCGAACAGAAGGAATGCCGGAATTAAATAGATGGCGGGTAAGATGCCCTGCTGCACAACCAACATACTCAAAAACAGAACCAGGATACTGAATGTAAAAAAGAACATCCCTTTGTAGTCAAACGTCTTGTCCTTTTCTTTTTCAAAAATTTCTGGAATAACTGCGTAGGCGAGAATCGAACCGATAAGTCCAATGGGTATATTGATGATAAAAATGGATGGCCAGCCGAAAAGATGAACCAGAACACCGCCAAGGCTAGGTCCGACTAAGCTTCCGAGAGCAACCATTGTCCCGACAAAGCCGAGTGCTCGTCCGCGTTCGGTCGGGGGGAAAATTCCTGTTACGATTCCCTGCGAAAGCGACATCATTGCGGCGGCTCCGATTGCCTGAATAACGCGCGAAATAACCAGAGCAATAAGAGTATGAGACAAACTGCAAAAAGCGGAACCGATGGCAAATATCAAAAATCCCGAAGCAAATAATTTCTTTTTGCCGTAGATATCCGATAGCTTGCCAAATGCCAGCAGTAAAATGGATATTGTCAGAAGATAGGACGTAACAACCCATTGGATAGAGCTTACCGTTACTTTCAGCTGACTGGACATAATCGGAAGCGTTATATTAACAATACTTCCATCCAATGTCGCCATAAAGGTAGAGATAGACGTTATGATGAGTATAGTCCATTTTTTTGCGTTTGTTAATTCTTTATGATGCATGCGGGGAACGTACCTCCTGTTTGCCCGGATCTTAATCATATTATTTTTAACTGTCACATCGGCTATACCCTTTGATCTGCAAAAAGGCGTTGCGCACAGTTATGAATTAAAAACAGTTTGATATAAATCATTTAGGGCGATACTTTTTTGTAAATTATACACCGGCATATCAGGATAGTAAACGCTCCGATTATAAAAACCGATTACTTTAATTCGGTATCGGATTCTACTTTTTCAAATTAAAGCATTTCCATATCCTGCACAGTTTGCAGCGTCCCCTCTTAAAACAGCAATTCCATGAATCAATTCGTCAAGTATATATTCGAGGCTTTCTTTAACGGCATTTGGGCTACTCGGAAGATTTACGATCAGCGTGGAACCACGAATAGCAGAGACACCCCTGCTCAGCATGGCTCGTTTGGTAGTGATCATGCCGTATGACCGGATGGCTTCGGCTATCCCCGGCACCATACGGTCAGATATCGAAATTGTTGCTTCAGGCGTTACGTCCCTTAAAGATAGACCTGTGCCGCCCGTTGTAATTATGACATCACAGAGATTTCTGTCAGAAAGCCGAACCATTTCTGCGCAAAGTAACTGTTTTTCGTCGGGAAGGATGACACAGCTGACCACATTGATCCCATTCTTTTCAAGAATCTCTTTCGCCGTACGCCCGCTCAAATCCTCGCGCTTTCCGCTTGCGCTGTTATCGTTTGCAGTTATGATCGCCGCACGGTAATTTTTATTTTTTGACATAAAACTCATCCCCTACCGTGATCATTCCGCCGCGCAGCACTTTAGCGAATATCCCGCATCGCGGCATAATGCAGTTTCCGTTTACAAAACTCACAATGAGCAGACATGTTTTTCCGATCTGTGTTGAAGAAATCCTTGCTTTTGATTTTAGACCCTAAATGCAGGCTTTTTTTAATAATACCAAAAAGGCCACCTTAAGAGCCATCAAGAGTGGTGAGACGTCCTAAAAGCCACCCCTTTTTCAATTTAGGCCATTGAAAAACCGTATTTTTCAAATAACCCGATGGCTTTGTCCGTTTTCAGGAAATCGATAAAATCAGTTGCTTCAGACGCATGTTTTGAATTTTTTAATACAGATACAGGATAGATGATCTTCTCCGCACTGTCTGCAGGCGCTTCACAAACAATTGTAATTTTATTCGTCTTGGCGGCATCCGTCTTGTAAACGATACCGCAATCGACATCGCCCGTTTCTACCCAAGTTAACACTTGACGTACATCAGTTCCCATATTGCATTTTTCTTTAACCCGGTCCCAAATTCTAAGGTTTGTACATACGTTTTTCGCATATTCCCCCGCCGGAACGCTAGAGGGGTCCCCTATTGCAATCTTTTTTACTTTTTCTTCTGTTAAATCTAAAAAGCTTTTTATGTTGATTTTTGAATCTTTTGGTGTAATTAACATAAGCTTATTTTCCAGTAGATTTGCTCGGGTATCCGAAAGGATCAAGCCGCCTTTATCCAGTGCATCCATCTGTTTTTGCGCTGCGGAAATAAAAATGTCGACCGGCGCACCCTGTTCTATTTGGACTTGCAGCGAGCCGGATGAACCGTAAGTAAAATGTAATTTAACGTTATCAGCAATCTTTTCGTATTCTTTCGCAATTTCCGCAGTTACATCTATCAGGCTGGCCGCGGCAGCGATTGTCAGTTCAACGTTTTCTGAACCGACATCGGCCACCGCTTTCATTTCCGTTTTATCTTTGGCTGAAATAGATTTTTGATTTGAACAACCAAAAAGCAGCAAACCCAGACAGATCGTAAAGAAAAAAAAGAACAGTTTTTTCATTAATGATTCCTTTCTAGCACTTTGCCGCAATGAATACAGACTCTGTTTTATTTCAATCGGAACAGGAATTTTCCGTGTAGTGATATTGCCCGCTTTTTCCGCCTTCTTTGTCCAAAAGATAGATATCTGAAATCCGCATATTTCTATCCAAAGCCTTGCACATATCATATATAGTCAGAAGTGCGGCGGTTGCACCGGTCAACGCTTCCATTTCAGCACCGGTTTTCCCGCAAAGTTTAACAGTGCATTTTACTTCTACAGCTAAACCGTCGTAGTGGAGCATAAAATCTATTTTTACCTGTGAAAGCTCCAGCCTATGGCATAACGGGATAAGGTCCGGTGTACGTTTTGCCGCAATATTTCCGGCTACCCGCGCAGTTTCCAGCACGTCGCCTTTCTCGGATTTGCCGCTTCTAATTGCGTTAAACGCAGCCAGGTTCACTTTAATTCTTCCTACTGCCACAGCAGCTCTCGTGGTTATCTCCTTTTCGCTGACGTCGACCATCGAAGCTTTTCCGTTCTGATCAAAATGTGTTAATATGTTTTCCATAATATGATCCTTTCTTTTACTTCCCAAAACCGCAATTTGGGTATGTACAGGTTAAACAATTCAGGCATAGATCTCCGTGTCCCATACGAGAAAAATCTTCCGCTGTCAGTTTTTCATCAGCCATAATACGTGGCAATACAAGATCAAAAATGGTCCGTTTTGCATACATAACGAAGCCCGGCAGACCTAGTATCGGAATCCTTTTATTCGATGTTTCATAGTGAAATCATCTTTTATACGGCCATAAAACACCTCGTTACCAGTTATAATTATACCTGCAGTTTTATGCAAAAAAGGCAATATTCGAAACAGCGGTCTTCCTCCGGTTAAAGCGACCGCTTTTTCCATTTTGTCTTTTCGAATAATCAGTGGAATAATACGGGTTCCTGCAAGCAAATCCCCTTTTTTCACCGGAAAATTGGAATGTCTCGTTGCAATCATCATTTCGCCAAGAGCATTCATTTTGTTTAAGCTGTCAACATCTACCTTAAAAAGGCCATCCGTTTCTGTAAAAAGCTCTATTCTTCTTTCTTTGGAAAGGATGATGACATAAATTCATTTTTACATATTGAACACAGAATTCCCGCCGCTTCGTTTTCGTAAAGCATGCCTTCTTGCTTTTCTCAAATATACAGATGACCTTTGCCAAGAGATAACAGGACCGGTATATCCTCCTCCGTAACGATGCCTTTTCGAAAAGGAGTATCCTTTGTTATGCCCTTTATAATCCGTTTGATATCATGACAGAGTATGTGTCCTGCAACCTCCGTAGTTTTTACCTGTTTCATAATCACATCCTTCTAAAAAATATCAGCCGCGCCCGAAATACGGCAATGGTAAAATCAATTCCGTTTTGCCTATTAGTATGAGATTTTGTATTTGAATATGACATAGTTATAGCTTCGCATTTTCGCGTTTACCTATAAAAAAACAAACCTACAGTTTGAACCATTCCGTAAGAACGATGGTAATCGTTCAGTTGTGTAGGTTTGTTTTTTCTTGCCGGTTATATTCGTGTTTTATAATGAATAAGTGAGGCATACATTTTTAAATAATATATAGCATAAAATAAAAAAATATATTGAGGAATGTATGGTTGTATTAATACCCGCTTTTGAACCTGACGAAAAATTAATTAAGCTGATAAAGGATTTGCGTCAGCATTGTACTTTTCAAATGATCGTTGTTGATGATGGAAGCGGCAGCAATTATCGCACGATTTTTGATCAGGCGCAAAGCCTTGGCTGCAATATTTTACGATATGAAAATAATCGCGGCAAAGGTTACGCGCTAAAAGCCGGCTGTCTCTTATACA
>JANZZB010000052.1 GCA_026419635.1 Clostridiales bacterium
GACCTACCGTCCTCCGGGATCATCGATTAAACCCCTTTCAGTCTATGCTCCGTCAATTGAATATGGTCTTATAACGCCTGCTTCTGTATTTGACGACGCACCAAAGGACTTTTCGGTAAATCCAAAAGGCTGGCCTAAAAACGACGACAACATTTACACTGGACGTATGACTGTTAAAAAAGCTGTCGAGGTTTCAAACAATACCGTACCAGTGGATATCATGAAAACGCTGACACCACAAAAGTCTTATGACTTCCTGACAAACAATCTCCATTTAACCTCTTTAATCGGAGCAAAAAAGACATCGTCGGGAAAAATCCAGACCGATATTGCACTTGCACCGCTTGCACTTGGAGGTCTTACAAAAGGTGTTTCCGTTCTGGAAATGGCAGCCGCTTACTCTTCTTTCGTAAATCAAGGAGTATATAACGAAACCCGCACATATACGAAAGTCGTTGATTCAAACGGCACTGTAATCCTTGAAAAGAAACCAAAAACCAGCATTGCAATGAAAGAAAAGACCGCTTCTTATATGCTTGACCTTCTGCAAAATGTCGTTACCGGACCAGAAGGCACCGGACGACGCGCCGCGTTAGGAAATATCGCGGTTGCCGCCAAAACGGGTACGACAACCGGAAGCAATGACCGTTGGTTTGTCGGAATGACCCCATATTATGTTGGCGCGGTATGGTTTGGATATGATACCCCGCAGGAAGTCAGAGGGGTTTCATCTAACCCATCGCTCCTACTCTGGAAAGCAGTAATGAGTAAAGTGCATCAAGGTTATCAGGCAAAACAGTTTGTAGATCGTTCCGGCTTCGTGAGCACTCAAATTTGCATTGACAGCGGTCTGGTTCCATCTTCAGCATGTTACAAAGACCCTCGCGGTAACAGGGTTGCGACATTCCAACTGGCACGGGAAGATGTCCCGGCAACGGAATGCAATATTCATACTTTAGTAAAAGTCGATAATCTTACGCATAAAATTGCAAGCGACTATTGTCCGTCAGAAAACGTCAGGACCGTCGCACTGCTTAATGTCAACCGCTTATTTGCTAAACCCGGAATCGTTATATCTGATCAGCCGTATGTTTTACCAAGCTTTTTAAATACTGCCGAGAAAGGTTTTTCCGGCTATTCGGCAGTCTCCCCGTCCGGAACCTCGGGATATAATAGTATTTGTAGCGTTCATTTATCGCCCTTTAATCCCTTTCCTTCAGAAGAACCGGGAACGGGTACAGATAATCAATCGGGATCAGAAACGGGAAATAACAATGGAACGGGAACGCCAGACAATGGCAATTCCGGAAACGAGTTGCCAAGTGAACAAATCCCGGTATACAACGGAAATTAATAAAAACGGCTGCCAAATTTGGCAGCCGTTTTTGTTAAGGTGCGTAATCCCGTTTATTTTTGATTTGCGTCTGTATCAATTTTGGCTTCTGTAATGTTGAAAGTACCGGGATGCGCAAGGTTTGTTTCTTCGTCCGTACTATCACGTTGGATAAAGGATGCGGTTTGAAATGCACTATACTGTTTTGATTGATTCTTTATTTTTTTCTTTGAGAGGGACATTTTTTTCACCTCGTACTCTATTTTTTCGCAAATCGGTAAAAATAATACCATTCAAATCGTTGTTAGTTTTCGAACAATCTGATAAAATTCTATTGTATGTTTTTTGAAATTACGCCCGTCGGCTTTTGACTTTAGAATTTGAATGCCGGCAGACTGAATTATTTTTGAAAGGTGAATTTAATGAAAAATCCAATTATTACAATTGAAATGGAAAATGGCGGAGTAATCACTGCTGAATTATATCCAGAAATCGCTCCGAATACGGTAAACAATTTTATATCCCTTGTGAAAAAGGGCTTCTATGACGGTATCATTTTTCACAGGGTTATCCCAGGATTTATGATACAGGGCGGCGATCCGAATGGTACCGGAATGGGCGGCCCCGGCTATTCCATTTACGGAGAATTTACGTCAAATGGATTCCAAAACAATTTGAAACACACACGAGGCGTATTATCTATGGCTCGTTCCATGTCTCCGAATTCCGCCGGAAGCCAATTCTTTATTATGACGGAAAATGCCCCGCATCTTGACGGACAATATGCTTCATTTGGAAACGTTACGTCCGGAATAGAAACGGTCGACCAGATTGTTCGTACAAAACGCGATCGCAGCGACCGGCCTCTTGAAGACCAGCGTATTAAAAAGATGACTGTAGATACGTTTTCGGAAGATTACTCTGAACCGCAAAAAGTTTAACAAATATATCCGGAGAACAAAATGTTTGACATTCAGGTTTCAAAGCTCTCAAAGTTTTTTGGTGAAAAACAAGTATTAAAAGATGTGTCATTTGAAATACGACAAGGCGAAAAGGTAGGGCTTCTTGGCGCAAATGGTGCGGGAAAGACAACACTTTTTAAGATTCTGACCTCCGAATATCTTTACGACGCTGGCGAAATATCCATTGCAAAAGGCAAAACAATCGCGGTGTTAGATCAGATTCCCGACTATCCGGCGAGTTATACGGCGGAGGATGTGATGCGCACAGCTTTTCAGGAAATCGAAGAATTAAAAGAAACTCTCCGGTCCCTTGAAAATGCAATGTCGCAAGAAACCGAAAAAAGCGAAGTAAAACGCTATGGCGAGCTTCTCTCCCGCTTTGAAGCATTAGGGGGATATAACACGTCCTTTGAGCTTGACCGGGTTGCAAATGGACTTAAAATAACAAAAGAGCTTCGGAACAGGCTTTTTAGTCAATTATCCGGCGGCGAAAAAACGCGAGTCAATCTTGCGCAGATTTTACTCCGGCAAGCGGATATCCTTCTCATGGATGAGCCGACAAACCACTTAGATTTGCAGGCATGTGATTTTTTAGGCGAATTGCTTGAGTCCTATAAAAAGACCGTGCTCATCATATCGCATGACCGTTATTTTTTGGATCAGGTGGTTGATCGAATCATTGAAATCGAAAACGGACAAGCAAACTTTTTTATTGGAAATTATTCTTATTATGCTGTGGAAAAAGAGCGAAGAATAAACGAAGCGATGCGTGTTTATGAAGCCCAGCAGCAGGAGAAAAAACGGCTTGAAGCCGCGGCTTCAAAGCTTCATGCGTGGGGAACGCAATCTGTTAAAATGCATCAACGCGCTTTTTCGATTGAAAAACGGATCGAGCGAATGAAAGCATGTGAACGTCCTGTATCGTCCCGTGCAATGCATTTTTCATTTGGCGAATCGGAATACTTTGTGGAAGACTTAGTGAAAGTAAAAGGTCTTTCAAAAAAATATGAAAACAAGTCCCTGTTTGACGACCTGAATTTCACTATAAAAAACGGGGATCGAATCGCTTTAATCGGCGGAAACGGTATGGGAAAAACGACCCTTCTTCGCCTTCTTCTCGGAGATGAAAAATGCGACAGCGGACTAATCCGTTTAGATTCAGGACTAAAACCGGCTTATCTTCCCCAGAATATCGTTTTTCAGCATCCTTCTCGCAATCTGATTGATACCTTGATTTATGAAAAAAATCTGCCGACGCAAACGGCGCGCAACCGTCTCGGTGCCTTTGGTTTTTCCGGCGACGACCAACTAAAGCAAGTATCTACCCTGTCAGGCGGTGAAAAAAGCCGTTTGGTGTTATGCATGCTGATGTATGATAAAATAAATATGCTTATTTTGGATGAGCCGACTAACCACCTCGATATACCTTCAAGGGAATGGATTGAAGACGCCATATCGGCATTTTCCGGAACGATTTTATTTGTATCGCATGACCGCTACTTTATCAGCCGTTTTGCAAACCGGATTTTTGAACTGCAGAATAACCTCTTTACTGATTATAAAGGAAACTACCATTCCTACTTGCAGTCTCGAATGTTGTCTCAAACGATAACTGATCAGCCTAAAACAATAAAACAGGAAAAACAAGTAAAAAAATCCCCTTTAAGCCGCGGAAACCGTTCTTTGCAACGTCAGGTAAACGAGATAGAGCGGGAAATTGAAAAAATGGAGCTTCGGCTTGCAGAGATTGACCGGGAAATGGAAATCAATGCGGCAAACCATGTCTTGCTTGGCGAATTGTTTGAAGAAAAAACGTTGCTCCAGTCCAATCTGAACTCTTTTATGAATGAGTGGGAGATGCTGTCCGAACAACTACAATAAATAATTTTTTAACATATCAAGTTTAATACAGCAAAATTAATACTATGTGTGATAATAAAAGCAAACTGATTGGAGTTATACTATGAACCAAAACAAGTCTAAGGTTAAAAAATTGACTTTTGCTGCCGTTTTTGCAGCAATTGTTTTTGTAGCTACAAGCATTGTAAAAATCCCGATCGGCGGGCAAGAATACGCACATCCGGGAGACGCATTTGTTCTTCTTACCGCTGTCGCTCTTCCGACTCCGTATGCAATGGCAGCCGCCGCAATAGGAGCATCACTCGCTGACATTCTAGGTGGATACGGCGTTTGGGCGCCTTTTACTATTGTAATTAAAGCGTTGATGGCTCTCATTGTTTCTCGTTTTTGTTATTCACAAAAAATCACAAAATTAAATTTATGTTACGCAATGTTTTTATCCTCACTCATAAATATCGTTGGCTATTATCTTTCAGGTATATTGATCTATAAAAGTGCAATAACGGGTTTGACTACAATCTTCGGCACATTTGCTCAATCTGTTTTTGCCGTTGTCATATTCCTTATTTCTTATCAATTTGTCAAAAAACTTTCTGAAAAATACGAATGAGAAAGGCGGAATACCATGCTCGAAAAACTGGCGCAAATCGAGGCACGATATGCCGTGCTTGAAAATACGCTTTCCGACGGAGATGTCTTTGCAGATCCGGTTGTAGCCTCAAAGCTATTAAAAGAACAAAAAGAGCTTTCAACGATCGTCGAAACCTACCGTGAATATCAAAAGGCGGATCAAGAGGAAAAAGAAGCTTCAGAAATGCTTCAAGGCAATATTGAACCCGAGTTTCGGGAGCTTGTTCGCGAGGAAATGTTCACATGCAAAGCTAAAAAAGAAGAATTGATGCAAAAATTACGCGTATTGTTACTTCCTAAAGATTTAAACGATGAAAAAAACGTCATCATCGAAATCCGCTCCGGTGTAGGCGGCGAAGAGGCTTCACTTTTTGCGGCGGCGCTTTACCGCATGTATTCCATGTATGCCGAAACCCATAATTTTAAATCGGAAGTTTTGAACATCAACGAAACCGGACTTGGCGGTATAAAAGAAATCAGTTTTATGGTTGTGGGAGCGGGCGCTTATTCACGGCTGAAATTTGAAAGCGGCACACATCGGGTTCAGCGTGTGCCGGAAACCGAATCGTCAGGAAGAATTCATACGTCAGCCGTTACCGTTGCGGTTTTACCGGAAGCGGAAGAAGTTGAAATTGATATTAACCCTGCGGATCTGCAAGTTGATACGTTTCGTTCAAGCGGAGCGGGTGGACAGCACGTTAACAAAACCGAATCGGCTATCCGTATAACGCACATCCCGTCCGGAGTAATTGTAGAATGCCAAGATGAACGAAGCCAGCATAAAAACCGCGAACGCGCAATGAAAATTCTAAGATCTAAACTTTATGAACAAAAGCAAAGAGAACTGGAATCTGAACGCGCGGCGGACCGAAAAAGTCAGGTAGGCTCGGGTGACCGTTCTGAACGTATCAGAACTTACAATTACCCGCAAGGCCGCGTTACCGACCATCGCATCGGTCTGACGCTTTACCGGCTTGAAGCGTTCTTAAACGGAGATTTGGATGAAATGATCAATGCTTTGATCACAGCTGATCAAGCGGAAAAACTGCAGACGTCTCAAGAGTAGTAACGATTTGCTGTGTTAATAAATCGATAGTTGATACCTAATCTGACAAGACAACTGGGTTTTATGCTTCTCGGATCAAAATGTGATATATTGGCATATTTGCCGATTTGATCCGGTATAGATAAGGTGAGGGAAGACGAACCCGACCCGCCTCAGCCTTGATAAATTCGCGCTTTACTTTGTTGTCGTCCTAGGCATACGCGAGTATGTCGTCATCCTCCGCCGCGTAAATCGCAAATTTCTCCGCGGCTGAGGTCGTAGAGTTTTTTGCCGTTTACTGTGCTCCAGGCAAGGCAGACGACGCAGCTTTACTGTCGTAAAGCAAGGAGGATAACGCAGCCTGGGGTGCAACCGGCGAGCAAAAAACCGGATCGGGTTCGACTCCCCTCACCTTAAGCATATGCTTGTTTGATGAGGTGTCCGCACATGTCAATTTCCCAAATTTATTACACTGCCGCCGGCTTTTTTGCAGGAGTACTAGGCACAGGTCTTGGCAGTTTGTTTGCCGTTTTTTTTGACCGGCACGGAAGCCGTTTTTTGTCAGCCGTTTTAGAGTTCACTGCAGGACTTATGCTTGCCGTCTCATTATTGGATTTGCTGCCCGCAGCCTTTGAACACGCATCGCTTTTTATTGTGCTTATCTCCGTATCCTTTGGGGTTTTCGTTATTTTTTTAGTAGACGGACACTCCGGCCATACAGTAAACCCAAAAAACAGAATGTTTACCACCGGCATTTCTATAGCAATATCCATTGCCCTTCACAATTTTCCAGAGGGGCTTGCAATCGGATCGGCGTTTGGAAGCAGTACCCGTTTGGGGCTTACTCTTTTTCTTGCCATATTGCTTCACGATATACCGGAAGGTGTTGCACTCTCCGTTCCTTTAAAATGCGGAGGTATTTCTGGCAAAAGAATCGTTCTTATCGCAGCTTTATCCGGTGTTCCGACAGGTATCGGTGCTTTTCTCGGTGCCATTGCGGGCCAAATTTCGTTACTATTTGTATCTATATGCCTGTCTTTTGCAGCAGGTGCTATGTTGTATGTTGTACTGATCGATCTTCTCCCGGAGTCGCAGAGGCTTAGTGACGACCGATTTTCTACATTTTTTAGTATATTAGGCGTATTATTAGGTGTCATAATATCATCAGGTTTAGGGTGAAGCAAATGCAAACGGAAGTTATAACAATACGAAACCCGGAAGAACATACGGAAGAAATTAAGGCAGCTGGTCAGCTCTTACAAAACGGTGAGGTTGTTGCTATTCCAACAGAAACGGTATATGGCCTTGCCGCAAATGCTCTTGATCGCGAAGCTGTCGCCAAAATTTTCGCCGTCAAAGGACGTCCTCAGGATAATCCGTTAATCGTTCATATTTCAGAGCTGTCTGAACTATCCGCAGTTACCTCGGAAATTCCAGAATATGCGGTCAGACTGGCATTAAAATTTTGGCCAGGCCCCCTTACAATGGTCTTTAAACGTCTTGCACGAATTCCGTCTGAAGTTTCGGCAGGTCTTGATACCGTTGCCGTCCGGTGCCCGTCCCATCCTGTCGCGCGGGCAATTATAAAAGCTGCCAAAGTTCCTCTGGCGGCACCGTCTGCGAATCTTTCCGGGAAACCAAGTCCGACATCGGCCGAGCATGTTATCGCCGATTTGGAGGGAAAAATACCGCTTATCATAGACGGCGGGACATGCAGTGTCGGAGTCGAATCAACTGTACTGGACCTTACCTGTTATCCTCCCCGGCTTTTAAGGCCGGGCGGCATCACACCGCAGGATTTAACTTCGGTTATTGGGAAAATTGAAATCGATGAATCCCTTTTCCAAGAAATTAGTGTTCAGAACAAAGTCTCTTCTCCCGGCATGAAATATAAACATTATGCTCCAAAAGCCCCTGTTAAAGTATTTTGCGGCCCCCCTGCCGCCTCATTGCGCCAGCTTTTATTCTGTCAACCGAAAAAGGGTGACGGCGTTCTTTGTTTTGACGGCTGTGAACCGCTTTTTAATGATTGCTATGTAATTACCTACGGTGGTGCTAAAGACTATAAGAAGCAGGCTGCTTCTCTTTTTGACGCTCTGCGCCGTTTTGACGAAGAAGGGGTTCGGCAAATTTATGCGCAATGCCCGCCGGATAACGGGATCGCTTTAGCTGTAGCAAATCGGCTGAAAAAAGCGTCAGGATTTGATCTAACTTATCCGCCATCCGATTTAATGGTCATCGGGCTCACCGGCAGAAGCGGCAGCGGCAAAAGTACGGTGGCATCTGTATTTGAAAAAAACGGTGCCGTGATCATTGATGCGGATCAAATCTATCGGATACTTTGTAAATCTTCCATGGACATGAAAAGAGAGCTCTGTAAACGATTCGGCGATATACTGGATGAAAATTGCGAAGTAAACCGGCGAAAACTTGCAACTCTTGTTTATAAAGACGAAGCCGCTCTCTCCGATTTAAATAGGATTACCCATCGATACGTTATGCATGAAATCAATAACCGCCTCATCGGGCTTCAATCATCCGGAGCAAAATGTGCTGTAATTGACGCTCCGCTTCTTTTTGAAGCATCGGCCGATAAGTTGTGTGATTTAACGGTAGGTATAATTGCGTCAAAACCGGATATGGTAAATCGTGTGCTACTGCGCGATGGGATTACCTATGATGAGGCAAGTATGCGCTTAAACAACCAACCGGATAACCTGTTTTATGTTAAAAACTGCAATATGGTACTTGAAAATAACGGTAGCTTGAAGGACTTATCTATTGATGCTACTGGATTATTTGAAAAAATAATGCAAACGAGAATAAACTCAGATGTTACATAGGCCGCTCTGCTTGCCGCTTTGTGGTAAACGCGGTATATGGCCAGCGCTCCCGCTAATCCGCCGCGCGCGGGAGTTCCTATATGATGTGCCGGAACGCGGCGGCACAGGAGTTCATCATGTCTGATAACGAGAATAAAAAGGCAAAAGAATTGAAGAAAAAACTGTTTTATGACCCGGATAACGGTTATGACCGCATTTCCAAAGAAGACCGCGATGCAACTTTTGCACTGAGCCATGAGTATGCCTCTTTTCTTGATCAGTGCAAAACCGAAGGCGAATGTGTAGAATTTGTTACCAGGATGATCGACAAATATGGTTTTCGCCCCTTTACCCGCGGAATGCGCCTTGCACCGGGAGATAAAGTTTTTACGGTAAACCGGGCTAAATCTGTAATTCTTGCTGTAATAGGAAAAAACAGCTTATCAAAAGGCGCCAATCTAATCGGTTCGCATATTGATGCACCGCGTATTGACGTGCGAACAATTCCTTTGTATGAAGATTCCGGTATTTGTTTATTCAAAACCCATTATTACGGCGGTATTAAGAAATATCAATGGACCACTCTGCCACTGGAACTTAGAGGCAACATTGTTAAAACAGACGGTACAAAAATTTCAGTTTCGATCGGATCAAAACCAAGTGACCCTGTTTTTATCATTACCGATCTTCTTCCCCACTTAGCTTCTGATCAGATGAAAAAGTCACTAGCCGAAGCATTTACCGGAGAAGGGTTAAATGTCATTGCGGGAACGATTCCGTCAGCAAGCGATAAAGACGGTTCAGAACGCATTAAGCTTGCGGTATTAGAGTATCTGTATCATTCTATTGGCATTACGGAACACGATTTTATTTCCGCAGATTTATCCTTTGTACCAGCATTAAATGCTCGAGATGTCGGTTTTGACCGCAGCTTGATGGGTGCATACGGACATGATGACCGCGTATGTTCTTTTGCCGCTTTTCAGGCAATCTTAAAAAGCAAAACACCTGAAAAGACCTCTATTTGCCTGCTTGCGGATAAAGAAGAAACCGGTTCGGATGGCACAACAGGAATGCAGTCACAATTTTTTGATACCTTTATGGCTGACCTGTGTGAAATTCAGGGTGTTTGACCCCGCGAATGCTATGAGCATTCCGCCTGCCTTTCTGCGGACGTCGCAAATGCGTATGATCCAAACTATCCGGAAGTTTCGGAAAAACGGAACGATGCCAGAATCAATTTTGGCGCTGTGCTGACAAAATATACGGGCTCTCGAGGAAAATCCGGAACTTCGGAAGCCGGTGCCGATTTTGTTGCTAAGCTTCGTCG
>JANZZB010000004.1 GCA_026419635.1 Clostridiales bacterium
CGCCAAAATAGAAACGGTTGTGAAATGTATAAAGTGTTTGCAATCAATGGAACCCGCCGGTGTCGGAGCGGAAAGCTTAAAGCAATGTCTCATCATACAGGCAAAAAAAGCGGGATGCGTCGACAAAATGCTGGTAGAATTGATCAAATACCATTTGGAGGATATTGCGGAGTGTAAATATAAGAAGATTACAGACGAGCTTTGTATTTCCAGGAAACAGTTAATGGAGTATGTTGAATTGATCAAATCATTTAATCCGCATCCAAGCCGCGGTTTTGGCGACGATATAGCCGAGTATATTATTCCAGACGTCATGATAAGCTGTTACTTCGGTGAGTGGGAAATACTTTTGAATGATAAGTGGATTGGCGGCGTCGGGATAAACAAACTTTATAAAACTTATGTGGATAATGTTGAAGATGAATGCGTGCGGGAATATTTAAAAGAAAAGATTAATCGGGCAAAATTTATTGTTAAATGTATTGAACAAAGACGGGATACTCTTCTTGAAATTTCGCATATTATTTTGGAAAAACAGCTTGATTTTATTACAGGAGCAGGTTATCTGAATGTAATGAACTTAAGTGATGTGGCGGCCGAGTTGGGAATACACAGTTCAACCGTATGCAGAGCTATAAAGAACAAATACATTCAGACACCGAAGGGGATATATTCGTTCAGACGTTTCTTTGTTGGAAAAACAAATCACTACCCTATAGCAGACGATGAAGAAATTAGCAGTGCCAAAGCCAAAGCTATATTAAAAGATATAGTTCATGATGAAAATAAACAATTGCCTTTCAGCGACAATGCTTTAGTCAAAGAAATGGGAAGACTCGGGATTTTACTTTCCCGCAGGACAATTGCCAAATATCGTAAGGAGCTTGGATTGCCCAATGCCGTTGAAAGACGAAGCATATAAATGGAAAAATAATAGAAGAAAATTGTGTAGATATAATCTAAATATGAGGGAAAAATATGCAGACGTTTAATGACTTATATACCCGTCTGTTAAAGGCGGCAGCTGAAAATAAGACCCAGAGGGAATTGGAAGAAATACAAAAAGATGAATTTGATCCTCACCAGCTGGATTGTTTACTACATCCGAGGAAATACGCGTCGGTCTGGAAGTTCGGTGATTGCGACTGTTCCGGAGAAGAAGAGAACCCTTGCGTTTCAAGCTGTCTTTTTCGTGCAATCAAAAAAGATAAGCAAGGCAAGGTCATTATCGACATCGATTTGTGCGCCGGCTGTTCTGTATGTATTGACGCCTGTAAATCCGGAAAATTAACAGGAAGCAAAGATATTCTTCCCACACTTGAAGCAGTTAAAAATTCGACGGGACCGGTTTACGCCATGATTGCGCCGGCTTTTATTGGCCAGTTTAGCCAAAACGTTACCCCGGGAAAACTTCGCAGTGCGTTTAAGAAAATCGGTTTTGCCGGTATGGTTGAGGTTGCGCTTTTTGCAGATGCCCTTACATTAAAAGAAGCATTAGAGTTTGATAAGAAAATCATTGATGATAAGGATTATATGATTACAAGCTGTTGCTGTCCCATTTGGATTGCCATGATACGCAAAATCTATAAGCAATTCATTCCTCATGTTCCCGGTGCTGTATCCCCTATGGTCGCATGCGGTCGTTCTATAAAATTACTGGAACCAAATTCTACGACCGTGTTTATTGGCCCATGTATTGCAAAAAAAGCTGAGGCACGTGAGCAGGATATTGCGGACGCTGTTGACTTTGTTCTTACTTTTGAAGAAATTCAAGACATTTTTGATGCTTTTCATGTTGACCCGTCTGTTTTGGAGGATGATCAACGCGACCATTCCTCAAAATCAGGAAGGATTTACGCAAGAAAAGGTGGAGTCAGTGAGGCAGTTCAAAATACTGTTAACAAGTTAAGTCCAAACCGCACTATTTCCGTTAAAGCGCAGCAGGCAGACGGAGTGCCAGCATGCAAAGAAATGCTGAGCTCACTCAGAGAGGGAAAGATTACGGCAAACTTTCTGGAGGGGATGGGCTGTGTTGGCGGCTGCGTAGGAGGACCTAAAGCCGTTTTGAACTGGGAAGAAGGTCGTGATAATGTGAATCAATACAGCAGCCTCGCTGCCTATGAAACGCCTGTAGACAATCCTTTCGTTCAGGAACTGTTAAAGCGTTTAGGTATTGAATCCGTGGAGAGTCTTCTGGAAGATACGGAAATCTTTACGAGACATTTTTAATATTTAATATAAAATTTTTGTATTTAAATAGATTTTTTATAATAAAAGAAGCTTTCAGATTTTTCTGAAAGCTTTTTTATCTTCTATATTTTAATTTTAACCTAATGCAAAGGATGTTCTTTTACGATCATAAGGGCTTTCATTACTTCGACGAAAACATTCGTCTGATAATTAAATTCAGTAGAAATAATTCCAGCTAAAAGCGCACCTGTAGTTGTTGTTACATAATGGGGCGGCAATGAATTAAGTGCAATGGCAGCAGCATTAAATCTGCATTTTTCGCATTTACACATATCCATATCTTTTATTAATTCATCAATTTTATCCAATACCTTTTTTTCAACGATGTTTATAAGTATAAACTCACCTTGAACATTTTTGGTATATTTTTCATCCAGCATTTTGAAATCTCCAAAATCAATATAAAGAAATCCTTATGAATTTATTATATAAAATTTATGTTGTTTTTACAATATTTAGATTTAATATAAAGTCCATAATCTATATTTTTTTAATCAATCTCCCACTTATATTAAATGATTCATTACAGAAACTAAAGTTGGAGGTGATTTCTTGAAGTTATCAAAAAAAATCCAAAAATTATCTTCATGTATATTAGCAACAAGTTTTTTAATCTTTCCGATGTTTGCAAATGCTCAAAGCGGCACGTATACTGTAGTATCAGGTGATACTATGTGGAAAATTGCTGTCAGATATCAGATCGGGGTAAATGAACTGATTACAGCAAATCCGCAATTAAAAAACCCTTCTATGATATATGTGGGACAGAAAATTACCATACCAAGTATAGATGATGTGAAAGCATTGGAACAGCAAGTGATCAATTTGGTCAATAAACAAAGAGCAAACTATGGGCTGCCGCCTTTAAAGGCAAACTGGGAACTTTGTCGAGTTGCACGATATAAATCACAAGATATGATTAATCGTCATTATTTTAATCACCAATCTCCAACTTATGGTTCTCCGTTTAACATGATGGAATCGTTTGGTATACGGTTCTCTGCTGCGGGAGAAAACATTGCATACGGTCAGCGTACGCCGCAGGAAGTGATGAACAGTTGGATGGGGTCGACAGGACATCGAAATAATATTTTAAGCCGTGTTTATAATCAAATTGGTGTCGGTGTGGCGAAAACATCTAACGGTACTTTTTACTGGACACAAATGTTTATAAAAAGCCCATAAAAATGATAAAGGCCATTCATGTTAGGAATGGTCTTTTTCATGTTTGATTTTATTGAATTACCATAACGTTAATTGCTTTTGGCTTACCGTTTCTTTCATCCCTTTCTTTTTTAAAAGAAACTTTTTGCCCTTCAGTTAACGATTTATATCCCGTTGTAACCACGTCGGAAAAATGAACAAATAAATCGTCTCCGCCTTCGTCGTTTGAAATAAATCCATATCCCTTTTCATTGTTAAACCATTTTACTGTACCTGTATTCACAAATAGCACCTCCCAATGTATTATTTCCGTTTATATCATCCTTAAAACGAATAGTTTTTAGAAATAAATTCATTTTGTGGATGAATGGGTTTTTGTTCAATCGATTAAATTTCGTTCCCATTGATCAGCAAAAGGTTCAATGATACAATATTGCTGGACAAATTTATGATAGGAAAGATAATTAATAATATGGAAATTAAAAAAGTATCGATTATCGGACTTGGTGCATTAGGTGTATTAGTAGGACATAGGATATCAAAGCATCTTGATAAAGAAAATTTAAGAATCATCGCAGACAAGGATAGAATTGCAAGATATATGCGCGATAACGTATATTGCAATGGAGAACGCTGCAATTTTCAATATACATTACCAGATGAAATTTGCGAACCTGCTGATCTTGTGATTTTTGCTGTTAAATTTCGTGATTTAAGTGACGCAATTTATGCAGTAAAAAATCAGGTAGGGGAACAGACAATCATTATTTCGTTATTAAACGGAATCGTAAGCGAAACGATTATCGGTCAAGCTTACTCTATGGATAGGATCTTATATTGCGTCGCACAGGGAATGGACGCAGTTAAAGAAGGAAATAAACTGACATACTCCAATGAGGGAATTCTTTGTATCGG
The DNA here is from genome assembly GCA_026419635.1 of Clostridiales bacterium. Taxonomy (GTDB): domain Bacteria; phylum Bacillota; class Clostridia; order Oscillospirales; family Butyricicoccaceae; genus UBA6114. The sequence continues at coordinate 4,330 of JANZZB010000004.1, forward strand.
CGATACGCAGCCTGGAAGAATATCAGAAAAAGTAAAAAACGTTGCAGATTTCTTTGAGAAAATGGAAATACCTTATGAAATTGATACGAATATGAAAAAAAGATTATGGGGAAAATTTATGCTGAATGTCGGCATAAATCAAACTGTTTCTGTTTTCGGCAGTAACTACGGAGACGTTCAAAAAGAAGGAAAAGCAAGAGATATCATGATATCCGCTATGAAAGAAGTCATAGCGTTATCGGAAAAGGCAGATGTTTTTCTAAACGAAGAAGACCTTCGCTATTGGTTAAAAGTCGCTGATTCAGTTTCACCGGACGGAAAACCCTCCATGCGTCAAGACGTGGAAGCAAAACGCTTCAGCGAAGTAGACCTCTTTGCGGGCACCGTATTGAACTTCGGAGAAAAATATGAAATTCCTACGCCGGTAAATAAAATGCTGTATGAAAAAATAAAAGCAATAGAAAGTCAATATAACATACAAAAATAATTCTAAAGGGTGAACGAATTGGAAACATTACGGTTTGGGCGTACAAATTTGATGGCTTCCAAAAGCGGATTTGGAGCTTTACCAATTCAGCGTATCAGTTTTGATGATGCCGGTCATCTGTTACGAAAGGCATTTGACAATGGGATTAATTTTTTTGATACGGCAAGGGCTTATACCGACAGTGAACAAAAGATTTGTCACGCTTTGTCCGATGTCAGAAAACAAATTTATATTGCAACTAAAACAATGGCTAAAGATAAAGAATCACTTTTTCGTGATTTAGAAACAAGTCTTCGTTTACTAAAAACGGATTATATAGACATTTATCAACTGCATAACCCGAAAACAATTGATTATGACGACCCGGACGGGATTTTTCAGGGATTACTTGAAGCAAAAGCAAAAGGATATGTGCGGTTTATCGGCCTTACGAATCATCGGCTCGGGCTTGCAATGAAAGCGGCATCGGACAACCGTTTCGACACCATTCAATTTCCCCTAAGCTCGCTTTCTTCAGATGAAGATTTAAAACTTGTTCGGCTTTGCAAAGAAAACGATATCGGGTTCATTGCAATGAAAGCAATGTCGGGCGGTCTCATCACCAATGCGGCTACGACTTTTGCATTCCTCCGGCAGTTTGATCATGTTTTGCCTATATGGGGAATTCAGCGGGAGTCCGAACTTGATGAATTCCTTGAATATGAAAAAAATCCTCCGGTTTTAGATGAGGCAATGCAGAAATTAATTAAAAAAGATAGGCAGGATTTGTCCGGGTCTTTTTGCAGAGGATGCGGTTATTGCCAACCCTGTCCGAAAAATATTCCGATTGAAATAGCGGCACGTATTTCGTTCTTCCTCACTCGTGCGCCGTATCAGAATTTTCTAACCGACGAGTTTAAATCGCAAATGGAGCGCATTCGAGAATGCATACACTGCAATCATTGCAAAGATCGATGCCCATATGGACTTGACACGCCTTCGCTGCTTAAACAAATGCTTACAGACTATACTGCGTTTTGTGAATCACATAAATAAAAGAATAAAAAATAACAAGGCTTCCAGGTAAAAACCTGGAAGCTGAGGCTGTCGATAACATCGACAGCCTTCGAGAGGAAATCCGATTCCCCCTCGATACTTCCCCAGGTGCGGACAAAATCTGAAGATTTTGTCCAATGTATCCGCAGTCGGCACATGTCCGTCTGCGGACTAATCTTACATTAAGGGGTTCGACCCCTTAACAACCCCCTAAAATACTTTTTAGACAAGCTGGGCTTCCAGGTTAATACCTGGAAGCCTTTCTTTTATAAATTCTGAAACAATCCGGTTTTTTTTAATATGCTGTAGTAGTACTTTTGTTGAAAACTGAATCAATATAGGGAGGAAAGATATGGTTTGGATACAAACGGCAGCTTAAGTTTTTTAGATCAGATAAGGTTTACAAATGGCATTGATCACTGTAAAACTATTTTCCGGGAGATTGCAGAAAAAGAGAGAGAGAAAGCAATCCACTATATTAATCAAACGGAGCTTTATTTTGCTTCTTTATTTTTTCTTTTTCCGGAAATCGACGAGCTCAATCTCTATGAGAACCTCAGCAGGCGCAATTACATAGCATTGGGAATGTGCGCCAAAATATTGGAAATAGAAAAACCTTTTTTAGACATCAAACAGTTGGGACGTAAAAACGGACGTGATATTCCCTTAATATTAAACTGGATGTTTACAACAGGCTCTGCGGAAGATGGTATAAATAGCGAATATGATAGGGTGTTAGACGCTGTTGCAGCGCTTTTGGTTATTGACCATAAGGATACATCCATCCTGCCTTTCATGGTGAATCTGATCTTTAACCGCAATAAAAAAGGGTTATTAAATCATGATTTAATTTGGTGTTTTATGAAATCATGCAATCCCCATGTCTTAAAACTTTCCGCCGATTATCTCTTATCTTATGATCCGAAAGATGTAGAACTTGCTTGTAAACTATTAAGTATAAAAATGCCGGATGCAGAAGAATGGGATGATATGCGCGGGCGGTACAATCATTATATCGCATGGCTTAACGAAAATGAGCGGTATCTTTATCATACGGGAGAGAGCTTGAATCTTACCAGCGAACCAATGTATTACGATGTAGATTTAAATGCCAAGTATTTATGCAAGGAAGTGCTGCAGCATAACAAAAAAATAGGAAATCCCTTTACTAGTAAAGAGCGAAAACAATTAAAACAGTTTCTTGAGGCGACAGAGAACGAAAAAAGAATCCTGGCTGAATATTCCAATAGGATTTATTATCAGGATCAGAGCTTATGGAATAAATGGATGCATTTACCGCTTCAGGAACAAATGAATGTGGCTGCAGCCGGACAGGGGGATGTCCGATGATTCATATTGACGGAAAACCGGCTGATGCTGAGTTATTAAAAGAATTGTCCAAAGATAGTTTGGAAAAGGATATCATAAACATATTAGCAAATAGCCAAAAAATTTATACGTATTCAATAAATGAATTGAAGTTTGAACTGATACTGCGAAAAGAAATTATCGAAGCGGCGCATGACTTAAACCGAAGCGGTATTTCTTTTAGGGTATTTCGAGATTCTAAATGCAATAGGGAATATTGGGACCGTATGGATGACGGCGGTTTTGCGGTAAAATCCGACGTCAGTCCGGGAGAGGCTATTTCGGATATTTATAAAAACGGTTCCAGGTATGGAACGGAATGTGCGACAGCAATTGTGATAATCTATTATAAAGCGCTTCTCGAAGTCTTCGGGAAAGAACGTTTTGATCAGCTTTTCCCCAACATATATTTAATGAATTGGCACCTTATTGATAATAAATTGAAAGAAGTGGGCTTAACCCATAAAGAGACGGATTATTTGCCGGGTGACCGCAGATACTTTATAAACCCGGATGTCGATCCGATAACACCGCAATGGCAGGGTGAAAATGTGATTGATATGAATCATGGATTGTATTATGGACACGGAGTGGGCATACGCAATGCAGAAGCGATGATTAAAATACTAAACACAAAACGAAAAAAAGATGCGGTTGAATCGGCTTACCTGCTCGACTCGGTGGGCAGGCCGAATTTTCGAAATTTGGCGGATATTTATTACAGAGAGCATTAGTTTTTGCTGTTAATAGCAAGGAAGAAAAACAGAAGGTCTCCTAAATCGGGAGACCTTTTTGTTTTTTGCTGTTTGCTTCTAAAACGAAGAGTGTTTTACGATAAAACCCTAAACAAAATTCATTATGTGCCGAAATAATATTAAAGCGGTATAAACTATTTGTAACGATCACAATATGCTTGGAAGAGGTAATACACGGTGCATAACTACACAAACTTGAACGAATTACAGCTAAGCGTGCTTTCTGAAATTGGTAATATCGGAGCCGGTAATGCTGCAACGGCTCTTTCTGATATTTTAGCTGACAGAGTAGATATGACGGTTCCGGAATTAAAGATTATCGATACAAACGAAATGGTGAATATTCTTGGAGGGCCGGAAAAAGAAGCCGTGGGTATTCTGGTTAATATGACTGGAGAAGTGGAAGGGATGTTACTATTCATCCTTAATAAAGAGTTTATTAAATCTTTAATTAACGTACTTTTGGAAGAGAATATAGAGAGCTTCGAAGACATCACCGAAATGGATCTATCAGCTATAAAGGAAATCGGAAACATCCTTTCGGGTTCCTATATCAGCGCCATTTCTACAATGACGAATTTAGATATGGGAATTTCGACGCCGCAAATTGCAATTGATATGGTTGGGTCAATTTTAAGTTATCCAGCCGCTCAATTTGGCATAATGGGCGATAAACTAATGTTTATAGAAGAAAACTTTTTAAGCGGGAATGATGAAATAAAAAGTCATTTGCTAATTATGCCGAAATTAGAATCACTGAATAGAATTCTTGAGAGTTTAGAGGTTTGCTAATGGGAAAGCTTGTTGTAGTCGGTATTTCAGATCAGCAAATAGTATCACCGACAGATACACTGATTACATACGCTCTTGGGTCCTGCGTTGGTATCTGCCTTTATGATTATGCGCAGAAAATTGCTGGTCTGTCGCATATTATGCTGCCAGAAGCAAATTCTGGCTTAAATAAGAAAGAGACATACAAATTTGCCAATACGGCAATTGAAGAACTGGTCAATACGATGGAACGACATAGTTGCAAGCGTTATAGACTGACGGCTAAGATTGCCGGAGGTGCCAATATGTTTGCGACCTCCGGAAAAAGTATTGGAGAAAGAAATGTTGAAATGGTTAAACAAGAACTTCAACGTTTGAGAATCCGAATCTTAGCGGAGGATACCGGCGCAAATTATGGGAGAACAGTTGAATTTGATCCGGAAGACGGATCTATGGTCGTAAAGTCTGTAGGAAAAGGACATAAAGTTTTATAATCATTTTACTTTTCGGGTTTATATAAAAATATATAAAAAGAGCTTACAGATTTAATTCTGTAAGCCTTTTTGTATTTTTGTTAATTATTTATATGCAATTTCATTTTTGCAACATATTATATTATAAACAAGATACAATTGGAGTGATTGAAATGAATCATTCGGATAACTCGGACGCTTTTTTAAATTCGTCACCAAAAATTTTTAATATTAATGCTCATTTTATTGTGCCCAATCCGAAAACGACTTTTAATGAGAACAGCGTAAGCCCTTCCATTGATCCGACATCTTTCGTTGGGCCTTTTTCCACAATTATAGGGGATGTAACCATTCGGCAAAATGTGTTCATTGCTCCGAATGTCAGCATTCGCGCCGATGTCGGGTATCCATTTTTCATTGATTCCAATACGAATCTTCAAGACGGGGTCATATTGCATGGCAGAGTGAACGGAAGGATCATATACGGCGACAGAGAATATTCCATATACATCGGTAGATATGTTACTTGTGCTCAAAATAGTTTAATCTATGGGCCTTGCGAAATTCATGATGATTCTTACATAGGTTTCAAATCCATTATATCCGATGCTCTTATATCTTCCGGTTGCTTTATATCTCCATATGTTTTAATAACGGGGGGGGTTACATTAGCGCCTAATCGATTTGTTTCCGTCGGGTCAGTAATAGACACACAGGCAAAAGCAGACCGGCTCGGGCCGGTAACACAGGAACAGAAAGACTTTGCACAAGAATCTTTAAATGTTAACAAGCAGCTGTCTCACGCATATATTTCTATGTACGGAGCTTCCGTTTGCAGCAATTCTCAACAGGTAAATCCCAGAGTTATAAAATATTCGTCGTCTATTTGATAAGCTAATATAAAATAAAAACGTACTTCCGATCGGAAGTACGTTTTTTGCTTCGTCAATATATAGAATTATACGTTAAAGAGCAGTTCGCTGTATGTGGGATAGGGCCAATACTTTTCTCCAATAAGTGCTTCGATTTCATCTGCAACCGCACGGAGTTCCTGCATTGCAAGAAGTACAACATCCTTATAATACTGAGCCTGAGCAAGTATTCCGTCAGGATCTTTTGTACCCAAAAGAGCCATTTCCAGCTTTTCCGTTTTCTTATAAAGACTATCGGACAAAGAGGAAAGCTTTTCAATTAAAGTTTTCTCCATTATGCAAGCAAGATCGGGAATCACTTCTTTTTTGGCAATGGCAGTCTCGCTGAGTTCCCTGATGTATGCACAAGTTGCCGGAATGATATTTCTTTTTACCATTTCAACCATTGTAAGAGCTTCAATGTTCAACGTTTTGCAATATCCGTCGAGATTGATTTCATATCTGGAATGGATTTCGGCTTCTGTAAGAATGCCATGTTTTGTAAAGAGTTCGGTATTCTTGTCAAGGAGGAAATACGGAAGGGCATCAACTGTCGTTTTCAGATTCAAGAGTCCTCTCTTTTCCGCCTCAATAACCCATTCTTCGGAATAGTTGTTTCCGTTGAATATGATTCTCTTGTGTTCAGAAATGGTCTTTTTAATCAAATCGTTAAGCGCTTTCGTAAAGTCTCCGGCAGATTCTAAGGTATCTGCAAACTGCGAGAGCTCTTCTGCAACGATCGTATTGAGTACAAAATTCGGCCCGGCTACGGACAGAGCTGAACCCGGCATACGGAATTCAAATTTGTTTCCGGTAAAAGCAAACGGAGAGGTACGATTGCGGTCGGTTGTATCTCTAAAGAAGTGCGGCAGCATATCAATGCCGATTTTCGTAACTTCTTTATCTTTCTTGCTGTACGGTGTACCTTTTTCAATGGATTCCAAAACCCCGGCAAGTTCATCTCCGATAAACATGGATAATATTGCAGGAGGAGCTTCGTTGGCTCCGAGTCGGTGATCGTTGCCGGCTGTTGCTATGGAGATTCTTAAAAGATCCTGATATTCATCGACTGCTTTGATTACAGCGGCTAAAAACGTTAAAAACTGTGCGTTTTCAATCGGGGAATCACCGGGCTCAAGCAGGTTTACACCGGTATTTGTAGACATAGACCAGTTATTATGTTTTCCGCTTCCGTTGACGCCGGCAAACGGTTTTTCATGAAGCAGACAAACCATTCCATGGCGGGAGGCTACCTTTTTCATCATTTCCATTGTCAGCTGATTGTGGTCTGTTGCGAGATTGGAGGTTGTAAAAATAGGAGCGAGTTCGTGCTGTGCGGGTGCAACTTCGTTATGTTCCGTTTTTGCAAGAACACCAAGCTTCCACAATTCTTCGTCCAAGTCTCTCATAAAAGCCGCGATACGCGGTTTGATTGCTCCAAAATAATGATCCTCGAGTTCTTGGCCCTTCGGCGGTTTTGATCCGAATAATGTTCTTCCGGTCAAGATAAGGTCTTTGCGTTTGTTATAAAGCTCTTTGTCAATCAGGAAATACTCCTGTTCCGGTCCGACTGTTGTTGTAACTCTTGTTACAGCGTTATTTCCAAAAAGGCGCAAAATACGCATGGCTTGTTTATTAAGCGCTTCCATGGAACGAAGGAGAGGAGTCTTTTTGTCCAGTGCCTCTCCGCCGTAGGAATAGAAAATAGTCGGAATGTAAAGTGTGTTTTCTTTAATAAATGCAAAAGAGGAAGGGTCCCAGGCAGTATATCCGCGTGCTTCAAAAGTGGCGCGCAAGCCGCCGGATGGGAATGAGGATGCATCCGGCTCACCTTTTATCAGTTCTTTTCCGGAAAACTCCATGATCACTCTTCCGTCTTTTGTCGGTGAAAGAAAACCGTCATGCTTTTCAGCAGTAATTCCGGTCATAGGCTGGAACCAATGGGTATAATGTGTTACCCCTTTTTCAAGTGCCCATTCTTTCATTGCGTTGGCGACGACGTCGGCAACCGAGCGATCCATAGATGTTCCGTTTTCGATTGCATCTCTAAGTAGCTTATAAGTATTACTGGGCAAGCGTTTCTTCATTACTTCGTTGTTAAATACCATACAGCCAAACATATCCGGCATGCCGTTCATTATATTTCCTCCTAAACTGAAATTTCAAATAAAAAAACAGCCAAGGTGTGTTGGATAAAACCCACAGCACCTTTGCTGTTTACGTTAAAATTTTACACTAAGCAAAATGTATTGTCAATAGGTCGATAAGAAAACTGCTTTGGGAAAACTTGCAGAATTTTATTTGTTAAAACGAATTTTCCTTGTTATTTTAACCGATTTGAATTGTTTTCATGCAAAATTTGATTCAAATACCTTTTTGTATGAAAGTTAACATGCATTAGCATTCAAAAAATAAAAATACCGCTTGAGAATAAATGATTTTTCAGGTATAGTAAAATAATTAATTGATGTAATATATTGCAAAGGAGGGGGCGGATGTACAGCGCATTGATCGCTGCGTCGAAAGGGAAAGCTGTTTTTGAAGAGCTTTTAAATTCGGATGAATTTACGCATATTGTTACTGTTTCAAACGGAGAAGAAGCAAGGAAGCATCTTTTGGAAAGCAGTTTTGACCTTGTTATCATAAACGCTCCTTTGTCGGACGAATACGGGCATAAGCTAGCTCTTGAAATCACTGAGTCCACCTCTTCAGGTGTGCTTTTAATTGCAAAAGAGGATATAGAACAAGCAGTTTGCAAAAGGGTCGAGGATTATGGCGTTTTTGTAGTGCCGAAACCGTTAAACCGCCAAATTTTTTTCCGGGCAGTTAAGCTTGTCATTGCTTTTCGAAGGCGAGCACTCGGCCTTTCAAAGGAAAATGACAAACTGCAGAAAAAGATAGAAGAAATCCGTCTTGTTGACAGGGCAAAATGTACTCTCATTCAGTATTTGAATATGACCGAAGAACAAGCGCATCATTATATAGAACGGCAAGCTATGGATATGAGAATTACGAAACGTGAAGTAGCAGAAGGAATACTCAAAACTTACGAAACGTAATTGACAGACAGCTCTCTGTACAAAGCAGGAAGCTGTTTTATTATATTAAATAATGAATACTTGGTCGTTTCCTGTAGATACTAATATTATTAAATTTAAGGAGATGCGAGTATGGATTCAAAACGTGCGAGACAAATTGCTTCTTCACCAGACATGGTAAATGTAACTTGGAACGGGGTCCCGATTTATATTGAGAATATAAACGATGATAACGCAACAGTGAATATCTATCCGCTTAATCAGCCGGACAATAAACAAAAAGTGACTCTTTCCAGTCTGATTGAGCATTGAAAATTGTTAAAAATGTGGGCAGCTTTTACTTTTTGAAGTAAAAGCTGCCCTTTGAGGCTGTCGAAAAAATCGATAGCCTTTCGAGAGGGAATTGGGTTCCCCCTCGATACTTCCCCAGGCGGACAAAACCTTCATGTTTTGTCCAGTGTGTCCTCTGCCCCACCCCAACAAATCATGATTTGTTGGGGAACCCCGGGCGGCACATGTCCGTTTGCGGAAAAATATCATGTTAAAGGGTTTCGACCCCTTAACAATCCCCAAAATATACTTTTTCTGTACTCTGAAAGGACGGTTTTTACTTTTTGAAGTAAAAACTGCCCTTTGTGGCTAGCGTACTATGCTTAATCCAATATATTTGCTCCGGTGTAAAGCTGAAAATACCTGCCTTTTTGTGAAAGTAAATCGTCATGGCTGCCGCGCTCAATGATCTCGCCATTTTCAATAACCATGATTGCGTCGGCATTTCGCACAGTCGAAAGCCTATGTGCTATGACAAATACGGTTCTTCCTTTCATAAGAGCGTTCATACCTTTTTCAATCAGGCGTTCTGTACGAGTATCAATGGAACTGGTTGCTTCATCCAGAATCATAACTGGAGGATTCGCAACGTTTACTCGAGCAATTGCAATCAACTGTCTTTGCCCCTGGGATAGGTTTGCGCCGTCGCCGGTGATAACGGTGCGGTAACCGTCAGGCAAACGACTGATAAAGGAATGAGCACTGGCGGTTTTTGCAGCCTGAATGCATTCTTCGTCGGTTGCGTCAAGTTTTCCATATCGGATATTATCCATGACTGTACCGGTAAAAAGGTGGGTATCCTGGAGCACCATTCCGAGAGATTGACGGAGACTGTCCTTTTTAATTTTTCGAACATCAATTCCGTCATAGGTAATGGTTCCTTTGGTAATATCGTAGAACCGATTTATCAGATTTGTAATGGTTGTTTTTCCGGCACCGGTAGATCCGACAAGTGCAATTGTCTGACCCGGTTTTGCATAAAGTGAAATTTCACGCAGCACCGTTTTTTTATCATCATAGGAAAACGTTACGTTATGAAAGCGAACGTCTCCCTTTAACGGGATCAGTTCTGGTTTACCGTCAGGGCTTTCTGATTTCCAGGCCCACTGTGACGTTGCTTCATTTTGGATAGAATTGCCATCTGTATGTTCATTAATATGAGTCAGCATGATTTCGCCGCTATCTACTTCCGGTTCCTGATCCATTACCTCAAAAACATGCTCAGCACCGGCCATAGCGGCTAATATATTATTCAGCTGGCTGGTGATTTGCGTAATCGGTTGACCAAACTGGCGAGAATATTGCAAAAAAGCGGCGAGCGATCCGACATCAAAAGATCCTGCAATGGTTAAAATGCCGCCAAAAACCGCAGTGATTGCGTAGCAGACGTTATTTAAGTTCATCATGATCGGCATAATGATGCCAGCTAAAAAATTTGCATTTGAAGCAGTTGTGCGGAATTCCTCATTTAAGCGGTTAAATTCCGTGATTGCTTTTTCTTCATGGCTGAAAACCTTGATTTCTTTTAACCCGCTGATTGTCTCCTCGATATACCCGTTTAAATCACCGAGAATTTTTTGCTGATTCTTAAAATACTGCCTGCTCTTTCCGCCGATCTTCACACTTAAAAACACCATAAGGGCCAAGACCATAGCCGTAATTAAAAACAGTACAGGACTTAATATGATCATCATAATAACGGAACCGATAAAAGTCAAAACACTTGAAATAAGCTGAGTTGTACTTTGTTCAAGCATGATCTGAACATTATCAATGTCGTTTGTAAAACGGCTCATCAGTTCGCCATGAGTATGTGTATCAAAATATTTCAAAGGAAGTCGCTGCAGTTTGTCAAACAGTTCCCTGCGCATCGTGTTGGATGTTTTTTGCGCAACTTGTATTGTAAGACGGGTCTGGATATAGGAAGCAAAAATTCCTGCAACATAAATGATTGCCAAACCGGCAAGTGCCATTAAAAGCCCGTTAAAATTACCCGGAATAATATATTTATTTATCAACGGTTTCAGAAAGTACGATCCTGCCAACATGCTTCCCGAAGAAAGAATGAGTGTTAACACAATCGCGATAAGAGCTAACCAGTTTTTGTTAAAATAACCGAATAGACGTTTGACGGTTTGTTTTAAGTTTTTCGGTCTGCCGACTCCCATTGGCATTCCATGCGGACCCCCAGTGCCGGCAGGTCTTCTCGATGTTTGTTCGGCCATTACGACACCATCCCTTCCTGTTGGGATAAGCAAATTTCTTTATATACTTCATTATTTTTTAATAGTTCTTCATGTGTACCGATGCCGCATATCTTACCGTCATCTAAAACAATTATTTTATCAGCGTCTTTTACAGAACTGATTCTCTGAGCGATAATTAAAACGGTTGTGCCGCGTAAATTTTCCCGAAAGGCTTTTCTAAGTTTTGCTTCCGTTGCCGTATCCACAGCGCTCGTACTATCGTCCAGAATCAGAATGGGAGGTTTCTTAGCCATGGCTCGGGCAATGCAAAGCCGTTGCTTTTGTCCACCGGATACATTAACTCCGCCCTGACCAAGTTCGGTATCATAACCTTCAGGAAGGCTTGTAATAAAATCATGAGCCTGTGCATCTGAGGCGGATTTTTCGAGATCGGACTGTTTGGCGTTTTCATTTCCCCATAAAAGGTTTTCACGGATTGTACCGGAAAAAAGGACGTTTTTCTGAAGCACCATTCCGATGCTGTGACGAAGCGTTTCAAGTTTATAGTCCCGGACATTTACGCCGTCAACCAGCACTTCTCCGGAGGTTGTATCATATAGCCGAGGTATAAGATTGACAAGCGTCGTTTTTCCGGAACCGGTTCCGCCTACAATAGCGGCAAATTCACCGGGTTCAATTACGAAATTGATATCCGACAGAACGTTTTTTCCTTCGCCGCCGGCAACATATTTAAAGTCCACATGACAAAACTCAATCTTGCCGTTTTTTATCGGAAGATCTTTCGCATTTTCGCTGTCCTCAATATCAATATTTGTTTCTATAACTTCGACAATTCGTTTGCCGCAGGCTTCTGATCTGGCAAATAAAATAAAAATAAATGAAAACATCATAACACTGAATAAAATCTGCATCAGGTAGCTGATAAAGCTAACAAAAGCTCCTGTGCCCATTACCCCTGTTCCTACCTTGTGCCCTCCAAACCAAATAACAGCAAGCATTGCAGAATTCATTACAAGAAGCATCAGCGGCATAACAAGGCTGATTAGATTTCCGGCTTTTAAAGAAGCCTCTGTCAAAGCATTGTTTACCTTGCTGAATTTTAGTTTTTCGTATGCTTCTCGTACAAAGGCTTTTACTACTCTGATCGCAATTAAATTTTCCTGAATATCGCTGTTTAAACTGTCAATTCTTCTTTGCGTAGTGGTATATAAATGTTCTGCCGTTCTGATTACAAGCAGAATCCCGAAGATAAGAATCGGAATTGCTGCAAAAATAATACTGGATAGCTGCGTATTGATACTAATTGCAAAAATCATTGCGCTGATCAACATCAGCGGGGCGCGCAGCAACATTCTGAGCATCATCATTACAGTAACCTGAAGTTGCGTTACATCGCTTGTGAGCCTTGTGACGAGCGAGCCTGTACTGAATTTGTCGATGTTGGAAAATGAAAATGCCTTAATTTTATTAAAAAGTGATTCTCGTAGATTTGCGGCGAAACCTTGGCTTGCAAGAGCCGAGAACTTCATATTTGCTACTCCGAGTGCGATGCTGATAACAGCTAATAAGACCATCAGAACACCTATACCCGCAATAAAACCGATGTTTTTATTTGGTATGCCGATATCAATGATCTTTGACATCAAAAGAGGCATCATCATTTCACAGACGACTTCTGTTGACACCAGCAAAAAGCAATAAAGCAGATATTTACTATAAGGTTTAATGTATTCGTATAATTTTTTTATCATAAAACACCATTACCGCTGCTAATTAAATGCGGTTGCCGCTTTCAGGCTGTCGGCTGGCCAAATTGTTCGTTTTTTGTTTTACTGTCTTAAACTGTTCAGGAGGAACCACTCCCATTGCCTCCAAATTACCAATCATTCGGATATAAAAGTTCTGCAGCAGTTCTCGCTCTTTTTCGGAAAAATTACGAAAAATCTGCTCATCTATTCCGCTGACAGCCTCTTCACAATCCGTTAAAAGCTTGTATCCTTTTTCCGTTAACGTAATTTTATTTCGCCTAAGGTCATCAGCGTCGCCAATTTTTTTGATTAGACCTGCTTTTTCCATACGTTTTATGGATATGGCAACGGTGGGGGGCGCAATACCGATTCTTCGCGCAATTTCAATCTGTGTTGCACACATCCCGGGTATTTCGTGCTTTAACGACATTAGGATAGAAGGGTGACTTGCCTCGTTAAGCCCTCTTGTTTGAAATTCGGTTCTTAAGCACTTATGATGCATTCGATCAAAAACTCGTAAAAGTTTTTGCAAAGATGCAAGATCATTTTGCATACGTACTTTTCTCCTTTGTTTTATGGCTAATGATTAGTCGGCTAACAAATTAGAATTATAAAACAAAGATGAAAAGATGTCAATGATATTAGTTTAATCATTTTCGGAAAATCATGGAATCTGGAAATAGTTTTGCACGATGCAAAAAAAATATGTTATAGAACATGAAAAAAAGACCGGTCACCAGTGTCTTAAACCGGTAAGGGGCCTTTTTTACAGAAATACTAATTAAAATTAAAACTAAAATATCGTTTCAACAGTTTTTGACAGGCAGCCTTCCGGTGTATATATCCATCGATCTATACGGGCTCCTTGTATAAAGTATTTAAGTGGCGTACGCGGCGGAGCTTCATGAAACGAATCAATAATTAAAAGTTTTATCTTCATACGTTCGGGTATAATGGATTTAATAAAAACTGAAACTAACTGTCCCTCAGTTAGCCCTTCCTTTTTTTCTGCAAGGCCGGATAAATTGGGAGAAAGTTCAACGAAAATACCGTATTCTTCAATACCGCGAATGATGCCTCGAACCGTTTCGCCGGCGGAAAATGCGGATGCGTTTTGTTCCCAGGTACCGAGTAACTCCCGGTGGGTAAGTGATATGCGGCGAAGCGTAAGATCTTTGGAAAGCACTGCGGCATAAATGTCCTGTCCTGCCTCAAAACGTTCCGACGGATGGGAAATACGAGAGACGGAGATGTTTTCAATGCCGATTAAGGATGTATTACCGCAACCGATATCTACAAATGCACCAAAAGGCTCAAGATGTGTAACGCGTGCGCTTATAATATCTCCGGTATTAAGAGTTGCCATAAAATAATTCAGTGCTTCTTCCTGAGCAGCCTTGCGCGACAGGATTGCCTGCGGTTTGCCATTTACGGCCTCTATGCTGACAACTTTAAAACAAACTGGCCGCCCTACTCTTGAAATAACAGCTATTTCACGTGTTGTTCCGCTTGATATGCCGATAGCCGCTTCGCTTCTTGGAATCATCCCTGAAATTCCTCCAAGATCAACCATTAAATTGTGCGAAGCATCGCAAACGACAGCTCTCGCCTCCAGAATAATACCATCCGTCATTGCCTTTTCAAGGCCGTTTATTGAAGATATGTAAGCCAAGTTTTCTTCTGTGCCAATCAGAATTCCTTCCGGCAGATACTGTCTCTGCGGCATCTGACGCCCTCCTTGCATTTTCTGTAATCCGGGTTTCCGAATGCTGCCATGGCGGCGGCAGCGTAAACAGGAAAACGGTATTACAAATATATGCAAATATGAACGGTGACTTGCTGAAAAATATTGCGGATTTAAAAGTATTATCTTAAAGATGCAAGAGTTACGAAATTATGGTAAAATAGTGAATAGATTTTCGTATAAAAAGCCGGACAGCATGGCTTCGAATATCAGTAAAATTAGACGAATTCATTTGAAATGGGGGACCAGCATGGATGTCAAAATCGGCGATATCCTTGTTATGAAAAAAAAGCACCCGTGCGGTTCGGACCGCTGGCGGGTTACAAGAATTGGTATGGATTTTAAGATGGTATGCCTTGGCTGTAACCATGAAATTATGGTTGCCAGAAGGAAAGCGGAAAAAAACATAAAGAAAATTGAACGTGAAACGGGGAGTGAGCTTAGTTGAACGGAGAAGGCCGTAAAATGCATGTTCAATTGAAAAGAGGAGAGGTCGGGGAATATTGTATTTTGCCGGGAGACCCCGGACGGTGCGAACTGATTGCAAAAAGGTTTGAAAATCCGGTAAAAATGGCGCAAAATCGAGAGTTCATAACCTACACCGGAACCCTGCTCGGCAAACCTGTTACCGTATGCTCCACAGGCATTGGAGGACCATCGGCAGCGATCGCTGTTGAGGAACTGTGTTCACTTGGAGCACATACATTTATTCGAGTCGGTACCTGCGGAGGCATTTCTCTTGATGTGCAGGGAGGCGATATTGTAATTGTCACAGCCGCTGTTAGGCAGGATGGAACCAGTCGTGAATATGCACCGATTGAGTTTCCGGCAACGGCAAATTTCGAAGTGACAACAGCGCTTAAAAATGCTGCCAAAACAATGAACATAAAAAGCCATTTGGGCATAGTACAGAGCAAGGATTCCTTTTACGGACAGCATAGTCCCGAAAGAATGCCGACGTCTTTTGAACTGACGCAGAAGTGGGAAGCATGGAAACGCCTCGGCGTTCTTGCTAGTGAAATGGAGACGTCGACTGTTTTTACGGTTTCCAGCGCACTTCGCGCGCGGGCAGGGGCCGTTTTGCTTGCGCTTTGGAATCAGGAGAGGGAAAAAGCAGCACTTAAAAATGTAGAGGCATCCGAAACAGAGATTGCTATTGATATTGCAATCGAAGCGATAAAAGAATTAATGCAAAAAGATTAAATTTAAAAATATTTAGCGATTGTTAAAGGGGAAACCCCTAAACGTAGATTTGCCAGAAAGCGGACATGTGCCGCCGTAAAGAGAGTCTTGAATTTCCCAAGGACAAAAAGGGTGCGCATTTTGCGCACCCTTTGATTATATTCCCGCTGTTTTTATCCAATGGAAGCGATTGACTTTGACTAACGCGACAAAACATTTTAAGATTTGGTCCGACTTTAAGAAAAAGAAAACAACCGGGGGAGGCAGGTGGAAAACATAAGCGCAAAGGTATGAAGAAGGCAAAACGAAAAGCCACATAAAAATAGTATCGTTAATAAATGCAAATTTGGTTTCGCCTCCGCCTGACACGATGCCGCTCAAACACCCGATCTGATAGGTTGAGCCAATAACGGTAACGGACAAAATGGTCATAAATTGCAGAGCAAGTATTTTTGTTTCTTCCGTAATATTATAAAAATCCAGTATGAGCCCTTTACATAAGAATAGTATCGTGCCGGTTACGATTCCGATAATAAGATAAAGAAACTGCAGAGTGATCGCATATTCTTTTACGGTCTTTAATTTGCCTTCACCAATTGTTTTTGAAATTAACACGGCTGTTGCACTTGCGGAACCATAGGTGAATACGGAAAGAATCTGAAAAATAGTGGTTGCAATGCTGTTTGCTGAAATGACGGATTCGCCAAGACGACCTAAAATAGCGATCTGTACACCAATTGCAATTCCCCAGAATGCGTGGGATAAAACAACGGGAAGACCATATTTGATAAAGTTTTTCAAAAGATCTCGATCGATGGTTTTAAATACGTTAAGGCGGAATTTGATTTTCTTATCAAAGTATTTTATATAGATCATCATAATCATAAATTCAATGATGCGAGCGATGAGCGTTGCGATGGCGGAGCCCCGAATCCCGAGCCTTGGAGCACCGAAATGCCCGTAAATCAGGATATAGTTTAAGCAGATATTGATAATGAGTGTGGATGTTGAAATATAAAAGCCAATCCGCACTGTTTCCACGCTTCGAAGTGTATAGAGTAAGGTGTTTGTTATTGCGAAAAATATATATGAAAAGCAAATAATTTGTAGGTATTTTACGCCTTCAGCAATAACTGCTTCTTCATTTGTAAAAAGTGACAAGCACCAGTGTGGGAAAAAGAAAGCAATAACCCATAAACAAAGAGCGAAAATAATACAAATACGCATACCGATGCTGGTAATTTTCTGAATCGGTTCGCATTCTTTTTTTCCCCAATACCTTGCTGCAAGAATGATCATACCGCTGCCGACGCCCATTGTGATCATTTGCAGCATGTACTGTACCTGATTTACCAAAGCTACGCCCGATAGGGATGTTTCGTTATAGGCTCCGATCAGAACGTTGTCAGAAAGGTTGACACCAAACGATATAATGTTTTGAAGAGCAATGGTCGTAGTAAGTACGAAAAATGTTTTGTAAAATAATTTATCACGGGTAAATATTTGCATGTGAAGTTTTCCCCTTCAAATCATAAAAAAGCCTCCTGCTAAAAGCCGGAGGCTAAAATAGCGTTGTAAATTTTATGAAGATTGACATGGACAGTATAGCATTATAAGAAAAGATAGTCCAGAATAAAATAGGTTTGAAAAAGATCCAGCTTAAGGTGAGGCGGGTCGGATTCGTCTCCCCTCAACTTAAATAAGGAATAGATAAAAATAAAAAATACAGCTTTATAAAAAGCTGTATTTTTTTCAGTTTATTTTATCTTTGCGATGAAAAACATTCGCTGCAATAAACCGGCCTGTCATCTCGGGGCCTAAAAGGAACCTGCGTACTTTTTCCACAGGAAGCACATATGGCAGGATACATTTCTCTTTCTGGTTGTCTTCCGCCATTTTTGCGCGCCGTCCGGCAGTCTTTGCAACGGGTGGGCTCATTTGTAAAGCCTTTTTCTGCGTAAAAATCTTGTTCGCCTGCTGTGAATACAAAGCTTTGGCCACAGTCCTTACACACGAGTGTCTTGTCTTGATTCATTATTGGAGTTACCTCACTTAAAAAATGTACTCTCAAATTTGCGAGAGTACTAACTTTAAGCATACATGTTAAACGCTGGTTTGTCAAGCAAAGCAAAAAGGTGAAATATAAATTTCTACTCGTTTTTTTCGGGTCGAATTACTGACTTTTGTTTTTGAAACTCGATCAAAGTAAGAACAATTAAAATAATATCAAAAAATGAAAGCAGGACAAGTGAAATAGAATGCGTAAACGTGTACCGATACATCTGGTATAGTACAAACAAGAACAAAAAGATAACACCTAAAGGGTAGGCCCACATTTTTCTGCGCCAAAGAAGTACTACTAAAATAGCTTTTATGATTCCATGTGACAAAAGATAGAAAATACCGAAGTATTGGGTACTATGGGTATAACCTTGACTAAAATGCAAGAGAGCATTTGCAATTCGGTCTCTCGGATCTTCCAATAATTCAGTTTGAGTCAAAAATAATGTGATGCGGTTTAGCATCGTTGTGTTTAAAAATATCATCAGAATCCCGCTGATAATTTCAAGCAAACTATTGATTCCTTTTAGAAGCAACCCTAATTCAAATCCAATATGAAAAATATCTTTTCTTTTTTTATTATATTCAGGATTCATAAAGTAATTTTCCTCGATTTTTCTTTATTTAATGCCTGCTGAATAAGTGGAAAATGACGCCGCAGAGCGGCTTAAAGGTCATTTTTCAGTTATTCAGATGCAAGGTTTTCACGTCTTGTGGACTACGGGCAAATGCGATTCGAAAATCGCATTTGTGGACATTATTTATAACGTTTTTTATCTTTTCTTAAAACATTATTTTTATTAAGGAAGTTCAGGGTACCCTGAAAAAACGGAATAAGACGACGAAAGTATATAGCAAGTGTTTAAGTACGGTTTTGGCTGTAAAAAATTGTAGGCGCGCCTGATAAATCAAAAAAATGAAACAAGTCAAATTCGGTTAAAGAACACTTTACGAAAAGAAAGAAATGCTTATTATGGAGGTATCAATTATGAAACGAAAAATGTTTCCAGGCATTGCGCTCTTTCTGACACTAATCATGCTGATCGGAATTCTCCCTTTTACTGCTCTGGCAATTAACGATGAGCCGGTGCTGACTTCGATTAACCACTCTTCCGTAGTGTCCGCTGTTGACGTTACCGGTAAAAATTCAGCAACTCTCACCGTACCCTACAC
>JANZZB010000053.1 GCA_026419635.1 Clostridiales bacterium
ATATGATTTTCTGCGATTAAAGAATGCGTGCTGCTAAAAGCAGACGTTTATATGCAAAGTACGGCCATTTGGTCGTAGAGCCTAATTGCTTAGAAAGGGATGGTAATAAAATGAGCTCAGGAATGTTGTCGGTGCTGGTATCAAACCATTTTGGCGTTTTGACCAGAGTGACAAACCTGTTTTCGAGACGGGGATTTAATATTAAGGCGCTGACTGTCGGCGAAACGGAAAATCCTGCATTTTCACGTATCACCATTTTAACCGAAGGCGACGAGCCGTTGATTCATCAAATACAAAAGCAGCTTAATAAGCTGGAGGATGTTAAAAGATCAATCGAAATCAATGAAGAGAAACTGGTAAGCCGTGAGCTTCTGTTGTTAAAAACCCGCTGTGAAGATTCCGGATATGCAGAATTATTGGAACGGATCACACCGTATGGCGCGAGAATAATTGCGCTTTCTGAAAATGCCGCTGTCATTGAAATGACGGGTAAAATGGAAACGATTAACGATTTTATCGAGTTTATGAGACCGCAAGGTATAATGGAGATGTGCCGTACGGGAGCTTGTGCGTTGGAACTTGGAGAACAAGTATTATAATAATAAGTAATTAAAATTTGGGAGGAACAAAAAAATGGTAAAAATGTATTATGACAAGGACTGCGATCTTAAGTTATTTAAAGGCAAAAAAGTTGCTGTTATCGGGTATGGAAGCCAGGGGCATGCACATGCTCAGAATTTGAAAGACAGCGGCGTTGATGTTGTTATCGGTTTGGCACCCGGATCAAAGCGCAGGGAAGTAGCTGAAAAGGATGGCTTAAAGGTCTATGATACGGCGGAAGCGGCAAAGCTTGCGGATGTTATTATGATCCTTGTACCGGATCAGGTACAACTTGATATATACGAACAGAGCATTAAAGCAAACTTAAAAGAAGGCGATGTTTTAATGTTCGCACACGGATTTTCCATTCATTTTAACCAGATCATTCCGCCTGAGAATGTCGATGTTATCATGGCTGCCCCGAAAGGCCCCGGCCATACCGTCCGCAGCCAGTATCTCGAAGGAAAGGGTGTTCCTTCCCTGATCGCGGTCTATCAGGACTACTCAGGCAAAGCAAAAGATTATGCACTTGCCTATGCTTCCGGAATCGGCGCGGGCAGAGCCGGTATCATTGAAACAACCTTTAAGGAAGAGACCGAGACCGATCTGTTCGGAGAACAGGCTGTATTATGCGGCGGTGTGACCGAACTGATGAAAGCGGGATTTGACACATTAGTTGAAGCGGGATATGCTCCCGAAATGGCTTACTTTGAGTGCGTTCATGAGATGAAGCTGATTGTCGATCTGATCAACAGCGGCGGATTTGCCATGATGCGCTATTCGATCAGCGATACGGCAGAGTACGGTGATTATGTGACCGGAAACCGGATTATAACGGAAGAAACCCGAAAGGAAATGAAAAAAGTACTAAAAGAAATTCAGGCCGGCAAATTTGCAAGCAAATGGATCAGCGAAAATCGCGCCTGCGGCCGCGCAAACTTCCTTGCCATGAGAAGAATGGAAGCTGCGCATCCCGTTGAAAAAGTCGGTGCTGAACTTCGCAAAATGATGTCCTGGCTGAAAAAGTAAACCAGCCTTATAAAAAGGAGTGATCCTGAACATGAATTTAAAAAGCCATAAAGTTCTAAGAGGCGCAGAAAGTGCTCCAAAGAGATCCCGTTTTCATGCGCTTGGTTTAACAGACGAGGAACTAAATCGGCCGTTAATAGGTGTTGCATCCGCTTTTAGTGAAGTTGTTCCCGGACATGTTCACCTTGATAAACTGGCGGAAGCAGTAAAAGCGGGAGTTCGTATAGCGGGCGGTACGCCAATACTATTTCCGGCAATCGGAGTTTGTGACGGAATTGCAATGGGACATGAGGGGATGAAATACTCCTTGGCTTCCCGCGAGCTAATTGCAGACAGCATTGAGACGATGGCTATGGCGCATTGTTTTGACGCTTTGGTATTGATTCCAAACTGCGACAAAATTGTGCCTGGCATGGTGATGGCTGCAGCGCGACTCAATATTCCCTCAATTGTTGTAAGCGGCGGACCGATGCTCCCCGGAAAAAGGGACGGAAAAGAATTGAGCCTCCAGGATATGTTTGAAGCGGTCGGCGCTCGGAAAGCTGGACTCATTGACGACGAAACTCTTTGTGACGTGGAACAAAAAGCATGTCCGGGTTGCGGATCTTGCGCGGGCATGTTTACTGCTAACAGCATGAACTGTCTCTGCGAAGCAATCGGCATAGCTCTGCCTGGAAATGGAACCATCCCTGCTGTATCCTCGGAAAGGGTTCAGCTTGCCAAAAAAGCGGGCATGAAGATTATGGAGCTTCTGGAGCGAAATATAAGACCCCGTGATATACTGACTGAAAAGGCTTTTCAGAATGCGCTGACAATCGATATGGCTCTTGGCTGCTCGACGAACAGCGTACTTCATCTTACCGCCATCGCGCATGAAGCAGGGGTTCCCATGAATCTCAGCATTGTAAACGAGATCAGCGGAAAGACGCCGAACCTGTGCAAACTTAGCCCGGCGGGCCCGGATTATATTACTGATTTGCAATACGCAGGCGGCGTAGCGGCTGTTATAAAAGAGCTTTCAAAAAGAAAACTGATTTTTGAAGAATTGCTTACCGTTACCGGAAAAACCGTCGGCGAAAACATAATGAATGCCCGTAATAGCAACAATAAAATCATACGCGATATTGAGAATCCATATAGCCAGACAGGCGGTCTTGCGGTTCTGTTTGGAAACCTTGCTCCGGAAGGCTGTGTTGTAAAACGTTCAGCTGTTTTGGACAGCATGCTGCAAAAAGAAGGACGAGCAAGAGTTTTTAACTCGGAAGACGAAGCCGGCAAAGCAATATTCG
The DNA here is from genome assembly GCA_026419635.1 of Clostridiales bacterium. Taxonomy (GTDB): domain Bacteria; phylum Bacillota; class Clostridia; order Oscillospirales; family Butyricicoccaceae; genus UBA6114. The sequence continues at coordinate 2,919 of JANZZB010000053.1, forward strand.
CAGGAGAAATCAAGCCGGGTGATATTGTGATTATCCGTTATGAAGGACCGAAAGGCGGTCCGGGTATGCGCGAGATGCTCGGACCAACGTCAGCCCTTGCGGGAATGGGACTTGATAAAGACGTTGCATTGATTACAGACGGACGTTTCTCGGGCGCGACCCGTGGTGCTGCCATTGGACATGTCTCTCCTGAAGCGGCTAGCGGAGGAACGATTGCATTTGTCTGTGACGGAGATCTGATTTCCATAGATATTCCGAACGGGAAAATCACATTGCAGGTGGATGAAAAAACACTTGAAGCGCGTAAAGCATCATGGAAAGCACCGGAATCGAATGTGAAATCCGGATGGCTTTCGCGGTATCAAAAACTCGTATCTTCGTCGAGCCGGGGAGCTATTCTTGGATAAATTAAACAGGAATAATAATGTAAAATCCGCATAAACTCAATTGGTCATCTTAGAATGAATGCAATGGGTGTTTACAAATGCGGGTGATAAAGTGATAGCAATTTTAGAAACGAAGACAGCGGTCATGCTGCCAACCAGTTATTTTACGCTATTCCCAAGACGTTATATAAAAATAATAAAAAAACGATGGAACAATAGGGAATTTGTGCATTGCATCATGGAATTGCCCGAAAAAAACGAAAGAATAAAGGAAAAACGTATATGTCGCGCAGCGGGTATGCTGCGCGACATAGGCATAAGAGAAGCGATAACGCCGGAAAAATTTTCGTATAACCATTTTTTTAAAAGGAAAGGAATTTCAATAATATCCTGTCAGTATCCGTATTTAATCAGTGCAGCAAAAATCTCGGCTGCCGTTATAGAACGGATTGGGATTCCTTTTGAACATTTGACCGGTGTCATTTATTCGGACCAAGTATCAAGATATGTTCAAGATCTTGCATTTGAGTTAATAAAAATGACGAAATTTGTAAAATTAGACTGTGGTTTCGGGAAGGAAAAATTACAAAAGAAGTTATCAAAAGAATATGGCGTCTGCACTCTGAAAAAAGCTCCTGATTCCCACGAATTTCTAATTTGTTTTTCACCTCCCGGCGAAGAATATATAAAGTCATCAAATGCAGAAGTTATTCTTGATTTGACTGGCAGAGGTATATTAAAAGAAGGCTCTGCTTTATATTCGGGAGCCGATTTTATATTGCCGGATAGGATCGAACAGAGTGAATTCGCAGGGTCTTTCAAGCAGATGATAACCCTTCTTTTGCAGATGGAAGCAATAAAACCTTCGGAATTAATCGTTTCTAAAGTGATTTAATAGTTCAAATATCTTTCTTGACATAGGTTTTCTGTATCACTATAATAAATATATTGTGAAGAAAAAGGCATTTTGTTTCTTTATTTAGCCGGCAAAGCAAAAGCGATCGGCATGTCGGTATGGAAGGTGGGATAGTATCGCATGCAAAAACAGTATAAACTGACCAGAGAGAGCATGGAGAAGCTTGAAAAAGAGCTTGACTATTTAAAAACGGTACGGGAAAGAGAAGTTGCGGAACTAATTAAAGAAGCCCGTTCTTTTGGCGATCTATCGGAAAACAGCGAGTACGACGAGGCTAAAAATGAGCAGGGAAAAGTGTTTTCTAAGATTGCAGAATTGGAGAATATTCTTTCCAATGCTGTACTGATCAGCGACGACAGTTACCGTCTGGATGAAGCCAGTATCGGTCTGCATGTTTTGGTTCGAGATATTGAAACAAAAGAAGAGGAAAAATATCAAATCGTCGGCGCCAGGGATTCAAACCCTGTTGAAGGAAAAATATCAGACGAGTCTCCCGTAGGACGCGCACTGGTTGGCAAAAAAGTAGGGGAGATTGTTACTGTCGAAGTGCCTGTTGGCGAAATTAAGTATGAAATACTTAAAATTTGGAAAGAGACTGAATAATCCTTAAATTCTTGAGCGATCAAAACGACTGCGGGGATACTCCTGTAGTCGTTTCATATATGGTAACAAGCTGGGGGGCAACATTTTTGGCCAAAGAAGAAAAAAACTTGCAGGAAACAATTGAAACAGAAGACATTAATGAAATACTGAAAATAAGGCGGGAAAAGCTTTCTGACCTTCAAAAAGAGGGATTGGATCCATTTGAAATCGCGAAATTTCCCTCTACTCACCATGCTACGGATGTCACGGAACATTTTGAGACAATGGAGAATCAGACAGTCGTTTTAGCCGGACGTATGATGTCCAAAAGAGATATGGGAAAAGCTTCTTTTTGTGACCTTGTTGACAGGACGGGAAGAATCCAACTTTATGTTAAAGTCGACGCGGTTGGCGCCGAGGAATATGCACGCTTTCGAAAACTGGATATCGGTGATATTATTGGAACAGAGGGAACTGTTTTTAAGACGCACCGAGGAGAAACATCAATACATGTAACGAAAATTACATTGTTAGCAAAATCTTTAAAACCCCTGCCCGAGAAATTTCACGGGCTTAAGGACCCGGATCTTCGTTATCGCCAAAGATATGTTGACCTAATCGTTAATCCGGAAGTCAGGCGCACATTTGAAATTCGAAGTGCGGTCATTAAAAACTTCCGCAGTTTTCTGGACAAGCGCGGCTTTATGGAAGTGGAGACTCCCGTATTAAATACTATTCCCGGCGGAGCTGCCGCCAAACCGTTTGTCACGCATCACAACACTCTGGATATTGATATGTACCTTCGAATCGCAACGGAATTGCATTTGAAACGTCTGATAGTCGGAGGGCTGGAACGGGTTTACGAGATCGGAAGAATTTTCCGAAACGAGGGTATGTCAGTTAAGCATAACCCTGAATTTACAACAATTGAATTATATCAGGCCTTTGCGGATTATAACGATATGATGGAGCTCACTGAAGCCATCATAACGGATACTGCACAAAACGTACTTGGCACAACAAAGATTACTTATCAGAATGAAGAAATTGACCTTTCTCCGGGTTGGACAAGAATGACAATGACGGAAGCCGTTAAAAAATATTCCGGCATTGATTTTGATCAACTCCAAACCGATGAAGAAGCTCAAAAAGCAGTAAAAGCAGCCGGAATGAAGTTTGACGGAAGTCCCTTAAGAGGCGATTTACTGAATCTGATGTTTGAAGAAACGGTCGAAGAAAAGCTGTTGCAGCCAACATTTATAACAGATTATCCGGTTGAGGTTTCGCCTCTTGCCAAAAGAAAAAAAGAAGACCCAAGGCTAACCGATCGTTTTGAATTGTTTATTACAAGACGAGAGATTGCAAATGCCTTTTCAGAATTAAATGATCCGATCGACCAGAAAGAACGTTTTCAGCGTCAGGTTCAACTGCGGGCATCCGGTGACGAAGAAGCGAACATGATGGACGATGATTATATTAATGCGCTTGAATACGGAATGCCGCCTACTGGCGGAATGGGCATGGGAATAGACCGACTTGTCATGCTTTTGTCAGACAGCGCTTCCATCCGCGATGTATTGTTATTCCCGACGATGAAACCGGGTGATTGAGACGCATAAGGACCTGTGCATGAACTGCACAGGCCCTATTTTGTTTTTTTAGATTTATTATCTGAAAAATATTGGCATTTTTTGCTTGACTTGTTATGATAATTCTATAATACTGCCTTATGGGAGTTGCATTTTTATAAAGCAATCCGGACGATGGGACTAAGGTGAAAAAAGGTGTTAAGATGAAATCGGAAATCATAAAAAGCCGTGAAAACCCGATTATAAAACACTTTGCAAAATTGCAAAAAGACCGCTCGTATCGGGAGAGCTCTTCTGAATACGTTGTAGAAGGAGTAAAGCTCTTACAAGAAGCAATCCGCTCGAATGTGCAGATTTGCACGGTGTTTTATCTTGAAAGTCTCAAGAATCAGATCGACTTTGAATTTCTTGAAAAAAAGGAAAATGTACGGCTCTTAAACATAGACGAGAAAATGATGGAACGGATATCGGATGTAAAAACACCACAAGGCATTGTCTTTTCCTGCCGGATGCCCGATACTTTGTTATCATCGCAGATGCCAGACAAAAATGTAATCGTTCTGGACGGGATTTCGGACCCGGGAAATCTCGGAACCATTATACGAACAGCGGATGCGTTTTCATTAAACGGCGTCATATTGACCGGAGACTGCACAGACCTGTTTTCTCCAAAAACGGTTCGAAGTGCAATGGGTTCTTTATTCCGGGTACATGTTTTTCGCTCAGATTCCGTACAACTAGGAGAGAAATTTCGTATATCAAAGGTTCCTGTTTATTCTGCCGTGCTATCGGATGAAGCGGAGAATATTACGGAGCTTATGTTAAAAGATTCTGCTGTCGTCATCGGCAGCGAGGCACACGGTGTTTCGGATGAAATGCAGGCAATCAGTACGGGATTTGTTAAAATACCGATGAGTGGTCAAACAGAATCATTAAATGCCGCAGTTTCGGCGGCAATCATCATGTGGGAAATGACAACAAGAAGGTGAGCGATTGTCGGCACTCAAATATTGGGTATGGCTTTCCGTTACACGGGGGCTTGGCGGCGTTAAAATCGCACAGCTCATCGATTATTTCGGGGCTCCGGAAAACGTATATTCCGCCAGCAAAAAAGATTTGAAAGAGGCTGCGCCTCTCACTCCACGGGATCTGGATGAACTGCAAAATAAATCCTTCGATCATACGAACCGAATTTTGGAACAGTGCGATAAACTTGGGGTACAAATTGTAACGATGGCAGACGCAAAATACCCAGACCGTCTGAAAGCGATTCATGCTGCACCGGCACTTTTGTACGTAAAAGGGCATATGCCCGATTTTGACGAAGAAGTTGCCCTTTGTATGGTGGGTTCAAGAAAAGCGACGCCTTACGGATTGATTAACGCGGAAAAACTGTCCTTTGAACTTGCATCGAGCGGTGCTTTGATTTTATCCGGGATGGCAGTAGGAATCGATACGGCTTCCCATAAGGGTGCGCTTAAAGCGGGAAGCCCGACAGTTGCCATTCTTGGCTGCGGACTTGATATTTGTTACCCCCCGCAAAATAGAGACTTAATGGAGAATATTGCATCAATCGGTGCACTTATTAGCGAATACCCTCCCGGAATGCAGGCGCTTGGAGGAAATTTCCCCGCAAGGAACCGGATTTTAAGCGGGCTTTCACTCGGTACAATTGTAATAGAAGCTCCTTTAACAAGCGGTTCTCTGATCACTGCAAACTATGCGCTGGAACAGGGAAGGGACGTATTTGCAATTCCGGGGAATATTGACGCGGCGGTAAGTCAGGGAACGAATAGTCTGATAAAGCAAGGAGCAAAACTTGTTACGTGTGCAGCCGATGTTCTGGAGGAATACACAGCGCTTTATCCGCATAAACTTCATTTAATATATAACAGATCTGATTTTGACGCGCCGCCGTTTAACAATCCGGGAACAGACGTACATACGCCGGAAGCGGTGCAGCCAGTTTTAGAATATAAAGAGAAAAGGGAAATCCCGTTAGAAGGATTAAACGATAAGGAAAAGAAGATTATTGCCGTGTTGAAAGACAACGACACTGTGCACATAGACCAGCTGATTACATTAACAGGTCTTAAAACGCAGGAGATTCTTTCCACCTTGACAATTTTGCAGTTAAAGAAGATAATTAAACAGCTTCCGGGAAAATATTTTACGTTTGAACAGGAAAAATAAAACGGTAAATAACCAACAGGAGGAACGTTTTTGATGGCCAAGCTCGTCATCGTTGAATCACCGGCAAAAGCAAAAACAATTTCTAAATATTTAGGCAGCGGTTATCAGGTAAAGGCATCTATGGGACATCTCCGTGATCTGCCGAAGAAAAAGCTTGGTGTGGATATTGAAGGAGGGTTCGTTCCCCAATATATTCCGATTGAGGACAAGGATAAAATTATAAATGAGTTAAAAGAGGCAGCAGAGTCAAGTGATTTTGTCTATCTTGCAACCGACCCTGATCGGGAGGGAGAAGCAATTTCCTGGCATTTGAAAGAGCTGCTTGATTTAGCTGACGAAAAAACAAAACGTATTACATTTAACGAGATTACCGCCAAAGGCGTTAAATCGGGAATAGATTCCCCGCGAATGATTGACGATAGGCTGGTCGACTCCCAGCAAACGAGAAGAATTTTAGACCGCATCGTCGGTTATAAGTTATCTCCGTTCCTTTGGAGAAAGATTCGTCCGGGACTTTCTGCCGGCCGTGTGCAGTCCGTTGTTACAAGATTAATTGTCGACCGCGAGCGAGAAATCAGAGATTTTAAACCGAAAGAGTATTGGACTCTTGCTGCAACACTTGCATCTGGGCGTTCTTCCTTTTTGGCGTCCTTTTACGGAAATGAAAAAGGCAAATTAGAACTCAAATGCAAAGAAGACGCCGACAAAATAATTGGGGCGGTTGAAAATTCAAAATTTGTTGTCGGTAAAATAAAGGAGTCGGAAAAAAAGCGTTCGCCCGCGCCTCCCTTTATTACTTCGACACTTCAACAGGAAGCGTCAAGGAAACTGAATATGTCTTCCAAGAAAACAATGTCCGTTGCGCAGGAATTATACGAAGGTGTTGAACTGAAAGAACAGGGTATTACAACTGGTTTAATTACCTATATGAGAACGGATTCAACGCGTCTTTCCGACGAGGCTGTTTCATCTGTCCGTGATTACATCAAAGATCGCTTTGGCGCGCAGTACACACCGCCAAAAGCGCGCATATACAAAACGAAAAACAATGCGCAGGATGCACATGAGGCGATTCGACCGTCTGACCCCTCGCTTACACCGGAAAGTGTGAAAAAAAGCCTTACTGCAGACCAGTTTAAGCTGTATAAGCTGATATGGTCCCGTTTTGTCGCCTGCCAGATGTCGGATGCAATTTATGACACGGTAGCGGTAGAAATTTTATCAGAGGGATACGTTTTTAAGGCAAATGGCAGAACTCTGAAATTTGCAGGGTTTACCGCGCTTTACGAAGAAAGCCGGGACGAGGATAAAAACGAAGATGTAGAGGCGCTTCCGAAACTCGTGGAA
>JANZZB010000054.1 GCA_026419635.1 Clostridiales bacterium
AGTCAGTACCATGCCTGCGCTTTTGACCTTTTCATAGGCTGTAGCGTTATACGGTGGGTCAAAATTATAAAGGATTTCGAGGCACAGGTTGTCTTGATACCCTCAGTGCACATATTATCCTTTATTGCAATTGGAATTCCGGCGAGAGGAGAGAGTTCTTCTCCTTTTGATAACTTATCATCGATGGCTTTCGCCTGCACAAGCGCTTCGTCTTTAGTCAGCGTTATGTAGGCCTCCACATTCTTTTCCACGGAGTCGATTCTTGAAAAACAGGATTCTAAAATTTCAACTGCGCTCGTTTTTTTACTTTTTATCAGATCCGACAATTCAGATGCCGTATATTGAAATAATTCCACAGTCACGACCATTCCTTTCGCTTTATTCACTGCACAAAACGGCCATAAAAAGAACGGCCATCATATGCGTTTGTGCAACTACCCATAAGTGGGCAACACGATGCAATCTACATGTTATCGCAATTACGTTACTATTCAACGATTTTTGGAACACTGATTCCGCCTGATTCTTTTGACGGCGCGTTCTTCAAGATTTTTTCCCTTGGGCTGGACTCCTGGACTTCATCTTCCCTCAAAGCATTTACTCGAGTAAGATCAACCGTATCGCTGATCGCGCTTAAATCCAGCTCCTGCAGCTTGTCCACCATTGCCACAATCGACTGCATGTCAGAGCTTAAGCTGTCAAAAATCCCGCCCGATGAATCGAGCCGTGCAAGGCGCGCTACATGCTCGATTTCTTTCTTTGTAATAGCCAATTATCTGTCCTCCTGTATGATCATTTTTCGAAATTCTTCTTCATTTATAACGGGTATACCCAATCCGGTCGCCTTTGTAAGCTTTGACCCGGCATCGTCGCCTGCTAAAACATAGCTCGTTTTTTTAGAAACGGACGATGAAGTTTTACCTCCAAAACTCTCGATAATTGCTGTTGCTTCATCGCGCGTTAAGTTTGGCAATGCGCCGGTTAGCACAAAAGTCAGGTTACTAAAGCGGTTGTCTTTTACTTCTTCTTTGGATTCCATGGAAACACCCGCGTCTTTTAACCGTGTAATCAAATGCCTTGATTGCTCCGTGTTCAACCAATTTAAAAGGCTCATGCCCGTGATTTCTCCGATATCCCGGATGTTTACAAGCTCATCAAGGGTTGCATCCTGCAACCGTTCTAAGCTTTGATAACGTCTCGCCAGAATTTTTGCCGCTTTTTGCCCGATGTTCCGGATACCAAAACCGAAAAGCAAGCGGTAAAGGTCATTTTGTTTCGATTTTTCGATATTTTCCAATAAATTTGATGCTGATTTTTTACCCATTCTGGGCAATATCTCAAGTTTCTGTGCATCTAAATAATATAAATCAGCTGCCGTTTTAATCAAGCCTTCATTTAAGAGAAGTTCAACAACAGCAATGCCTAAACCTTCGATATCCATCGCGTCGCGCGATGCGAAATGGACGATATTGCGAAGCTGCTGTGCCGGGCATTCTGCTCCGGTACATCTGAGTGCCGCCTCTCCCGCGTCTTTTTCAACCGGAGCACCGCAAACAGGGCAACTTTCCGGCATTGTAAATGCTTTTGCATCGGTTGTCCGCAGTTCTTTTACAACTTCTATGACTTCGGGTATGATTTCACCCGCTTTGCGTACACGTACCGTATCTCCTATCCGGATATCCTTTGCAAGTATATTATCATAGTTATGCAGTGTCGCTTTTGATACCGTTGTTCCAGAGAGTTTAACAGGCCAAAGCACCGCATTCGGAGTCAGAACACCGGTACGTCCGACATTAATAACAATATCAAGCAATTTTGTTTCCTTAATTTCCGGCGGAAATTTGAATGCAACCGCCCAGCGCGGAAATTTCGACGTACTCCCCAACATTTTCCTATCTGACAAGGAATTAACCTTTACAACTGCTCCATCGATATCAAACGGGTAATCTTCCCTTGCGTCTCCGATACTTTGAATCTTATCGTACGTCTGACTGATTGATTCGGTTATTTTGTAATACCGGTCAACAGGAAACCCCTGTTTCATCAAAAAATCAAGGGTTTCCGAATGAGTCGAAAAAATTTGATTTTCAATTTTCTGAATATTAAAGCAAAAAATAGATAGACCTCGTGTTTTTGTTATTTTCGGGTCGAGTTGTCGCAAAGATCCTGCAGCTGCATTTCGTGTATTTGCAAAAGGAGGCTTGTCTTCAATTTCCCGCTCCGCATTAATCCTTAAAAGTTCCGCTTTGGGCATATATACCTCGCCGCGTACAACCATTGTTATCGGATCTTTTAATTTCTTCGGGATATCTTTTATCGTGTTTAAGTTCGCGGTCACATCTTCACCGACAAGTCCGTCACCACGTGTCGCGCCTTTAATGAACTCCCCTTTTTCATAAAACAATGCAACCGAGAGCCCGTCGATTTTTTTCTCAACAACGTATTCAGTATATTCTGTAGCAAGTCTTACCCGATCATCAAAAGCCTGGAGTTCTTCATAGGAAAAAACATCCTGCAAACTCTCCATCGGCACTTCATGGGTAACCGGAGAAAACGCTTCACTTTTAGAACCCCCCACCTTTTGTGTAGGAGAATCAGAAGATAACATATCGGAATGCTGAGCCTCCAATTCCCGAAGACGCCGCATCAACATATCATATTCAAAATCCGTTATTTCCGGAGCATCATCAAGATAATATTTCTGATTGTGGTAGTTTAACTGTTCACGAAGCTCCACGATTTCCTTTTTGTAATCCACAAACATCCTCCAACTATTTTACAACCTTCTGGAAATAAACCGATTTCAAACTATTTAGTGCGGGTTAAGCATATTTCAGAGAATTTATTTATTCGACAAATGATAATCAGATAGTTTTAGACAAACTCGAAGCACAGGAATCCTTCTTTAAAAAATGATGTTTTATATTATACCAAATTTAGCATAAAGTATAAAGCCTAATTTGCCTGATAGCTTATTTTCGGAAGCAGGTCGTTGATGTCTTGATCATTGCTACCGCCGCTATCGCTTATGTCATTACTGCCCTTATCGCTATCTCTATTGTTTTCTGCTTTATCACTGTTACCGCTTCCTGATCCGCCTATGTAAGTATAACTGTTCGGAACGGTACCGACAAGAATCGTTTCTGCAACATTAACATCTGTCGTAATTTCTTTTTTAACAGAATAACCCGGCATAATAATATTGACCCAGACACTGCTTTCCATGACAATCCGGTGTTTTGTCTGATTGATACCAGCAGATGTAAATATGCTTAAAAAATTGGTTTCAGCAGAACCTACCGGTATTACCCGAATCGGGATAGAAGGCCCCCGTCCGGATAAAAAGTTCCAGTAAAAAAGATTTCCGATCGGTACCTCCATATCACTCGGAGCGATTGAGGATAACGCGCTGATGACTGTTTTTGTAATTTCCGTTTTTATACTATTGATGGCAATCATATTTGTCCTAAGCGCCGTAATCCCTCCTGCGTCATTTTTTTCAAAAATCAGAATATCTTTATACTGGTCCGTATTTTTCGTAATCGCTTCGGCAATTGCATTATTAATAACGTCGGTCGCAAGATTCTGCGCCTTTGCTTCCGCCATTTGTATGATTGTCGGCCTTAATTTTGCATCAATATAAATGGTAAGAAAGCAAAATAGTACGATCAAAATCAAAGCCCTGACAAGCATCAGGTTTTTTTTATTTCTAATGTAAAAGATTGGCCTGTGACGCCTTAAATACCGTACCATTTTGCAAAAGCACCTCGATTTTTGATAAAAATTCAATTACCACGGCATTCTATGCAATTTATAGGTAGAATGTGAATCTTTCTCATCTTCATATTTATGTTAAAAAAACACATAATAACATTAATAAAAATTCTGGAGGTTTAACATGAAAAAGGTTAAAATTTTAAAATCGGAAGTCATAAATGAAACAACCATGCCTCTTGGTTTCGGTATTTCGCTTTCACAGCACGAGACCGCTAAAAGCTATTTCAGCACGTTAAGCGATCAACAAAAAGAGGAAGTGATCCGCTTCGTAAAAGGTTCCGCCACAAAAAACCGGATTCACACCGCAGTCGAAGCGCTTGATAGCGAGCAGCTAGACTTTTTGGCGTAATCCGGATTTCATTTTTGATTAATAATCATTATCAGTTTGGTTTTGTAGTCAATTTTCTGCCAAACACTTTGTTTTGAAAAAATGAGCTTAAATAATATCCGGGAATGCAAAGCAAAAACCACATAAGCGTATAAAACAAACATGCCTGTCCCAGAATGTTACCGAAGTACCCCGAATAATCCCAAACATGCCAATGCAGTATTAAATTTACAATGCAGCCTACTGAAAATTCAATCGCGGTAATTGTGATCGCGCCCAATACACATTTCTCGAAAAAATTCATTTTCGTAAATTTCTGGTTTATGAGGTGCAGAAGCAAAAAACAAAGCCCTCCCGTAACTCCCATCGTCCAGTGGGTCGTTCCGCGCCATAAAATTTCAATAATACAATATAAAACCCCGCCGACAACATAGATTAATGAATATTGCTTCACTTTTCCCAAATAGAATCACCAGCCTTTACTGATTTGCATTTAGTATTGCCGGCAAACAAACAGAAAATTTATACATAATTTCAAAAATCAAATAAGATTTTGATGATTTTTACTTTTGTGTATAAAAAAGGCTGCCTTACCGGCAGCTTTTTTTATTATTTAACAATTTTATCCAGTTCTTTACGGTACATTTTCGGCTTCTAATTTTATGTCCGTTTTCATTTTAATATGGATCCGTTTGCATTCTTATTTTGCCGCAAACCTTCTTTGATTTAATGTATTAAGAACCCATTAAAACCAGATCGTAAATCTCTTTAGGAATAAATATCATTGTTCATTTGACTTTCCTTGCTTAAGAATCTGATTGATATATACGCTACATCCCGCCACAAGAATGCCTTGTGTTACCGCAACAAAAATCCCGGTTAAAACGTCGCGGTAGCCAATAAAGATGGTATTGGCCACAATCCAAAGTACCGACATTGTTATTCCGATAGCTCCAAGAATCAATGGTATCCATCTGTTATTAATTGCCTCCGAATTTTTTAACCACATTCCGATAAAATATAGGACCGGTACAAGAATAAGAAGCTCCGGTTTTACGAATTGCGTAATTTGATCCATAATTATTCTCCTTTCGGCATGCGCGACTTTTTTAGGTAAAGTCCCCCTACTTTTTTATGCATGCACACTAGTGTTTTATACGCATCATTAAGCTTTGAATTCATTTCTTTATCAAAAATGATTAGTTAAAAATTGCTCTTATATCATTCTGTCATAGAATATGCCATCTCAATGTTGATTTGCATAAACTATTCGTTTAAATATTTTACTTGTCAGTGCGTAGCAATGTTTCCTCTCTTTTCTTTAAGCGATAAATTCTGAATAAATTTTGTCGTCCAATTTCCTAACAAAAATTTTATGTAATATTTTCCCAATTATAATTTATTTTTCATCAAAAATCTGCCTTTTTTTAACTGTATTCATGTTAAATATTACAATATGGTAAAAAAGAAACCAAAAATATAATTTAGTGTTATAATATGAATACAACAAATTAATTGTAGGAGTACGGATTCTTCTATGAACAAAACAGGAATGACATCATTATGGGAGAATAGTTTTACAAAAAGCATTTTGAAGCAAATGCCAAACTGTCTATTAAAAGATTACGATCTTAGAATGGAACAATCGAGATGCAGATTTAACATTGATAGAACCGTATTTTTTACCTATATTCTGCTTGCAGCGGAATTTTCAAATCTTTTAATTTGTTTAATCACGAATTTTAAGATCCGTCATGTCATTTATATTAATTGCAGTACCTTTTTATTAATTCTCAGCATTCTCGCTATTCTTGTCTTCTATTTTACAAGAAATCTCTTAACCGACATAAAAAAATGGTCACTTATTTATCGTACATTCTGGTGTTTATACGTAATTGGTGCGATTACATTTTGTTTTGTAGAATATAGAAGTCAATTTACAATGACGAACTATTTATTGATGATGGTCGCAATTAGCATCTTTCCTGTTTTTTCAGTAAAAGAGCTTTTGGTTTTCGGTGGTATAGCCTTCGTCACCCAAGGTATATTTATTTTAACAATAGAACCTTTTATACCTGAGAATATTCAACTTTACCTTATCACGTCTATTGTACTTTTCTTTACTTCGCGACTGCTAAGAAAATCATATTATGCCGTCCTGCTCACTAAAATACAGCTTGAAGAAATGGCGGACACCGATTCCATGACTGGCGTATTAAACCGTCGAGGTTTTGAGAGGAGACTCAAATACATTTGGGCGGGTTGCGTACGTCATAATAGTAACGTTATGGTCGCAATGGTCGATACCGATTTTTTCAAGAAATATAATGACAAATTTGGTCATTATGCTGGAGATAAATGTCTAACTACGATTGCGCAAAATATCGCTGTAGATTTCAAGCGTATAACTGATCTTTTTGCACGTTACGGCGGTGAGGAATTTATTTTATTTGCTGCAGGTCTTCCGGATAATAAAATCGAAGAATTCTTAAACCGAATTATTACCCGAATTGAATCGCTGCAAATTGAAGCAGGTGACAAATCGGTATCGGATTATGTTACAGTCAGCATCGGCTGCGTATCTATACAAGCCGTTCCGGGCCTTACTTTTGAACATTTGTATCAAAAAGCAGACAAGGAACTTTCAAACGCAAAAAAGAACGGAAGAAACGCTTTTTCATTAAACGGGAAAATTTACAGTGGTAAGTGTGCCGATGCTATTTAACATTTAAGTTGAAAAATATACTGCGGTTATCATAAAAACAGGGAGAGGGATACCCCTCTTCCTGTTTTATTTCGTTATTCAATTAATAACAAAATAGAATCCTTAGTTTACTATTTATCCGTAGATTCGTGAATTTTACTGGAATCCTTTGATTGATGCTTGTCGTTCATTGGATTCCATTTTTTGTTTGTCCGTCGCATTTTTACATACGGAAACCACATGAGTACAAATATAATTCCGAGAATAACAATATACGGCAAAGCGCCCGCCAGAAAAATGACAAACGCTATCAAGTCTTCGTGGATTTTCCTTAAAGATTTGATAAAATTCCCCGAAATCTTCTGGCCCAGTGTTTTTGGATTCGGTGAAACCGCACTGATCTTTTGTACTTCCTGAATATGCAATTGAAACGTACTGTATTCGATCAGTTGATCCCACTTTTTTAAATTCCCAATCAACTTTTCTATTTCATAACGTGTGTCAGCAAGACTTTTTTCAAGTGAAATAATATCCGTCAACCGATCTGACTTACTGAGCAAGGCCAAAAGCCGCTGTTCCATCATTTGCTGTGATTTCAGCCTTGCCTGTGTGTCGTAATAAAAATCTGTAACATCTTGACCGCTTGTAGATTGGAGTAGCACATTACCGATACTGCCGCTGCCGCTTAAAAACGCGTCAAATTGTTTTGACGGAACTCTTACGGTCAGATCGGCAGATCGCATCTGCTCCACTCCCGAGCTCAGCTTGCTGACTCCTGTAATACCGGAGCTTTCAATATAACCTTTAAGCTTTGCTAAAAGTGTGTCAACTGCTTTTAGCGACGTGTCAAAATCGAGGCTCTCAATCTGAAGTTCCCCTGTTCTAATTAACTTTCGATTTGGGTCGATAATAATAATATTTTCGTTTGATTTTGTCACACTGTTTTGCGCTCCGCCTCCGATATCCGCCGGCTTTTCTTCAGCGGGAGCTTGAGGAGATGTGACCGTACTTTTCATTTTTGAATCGCTGTAATCCGAAGCAGATCGGCGTCCGCATCCAGTCAAAAGTGCTGTGAGAAGAACCACAATAATACCGATTATACCAATTCTTTTAATCATATCCATCCCTCCCATGTATATTTAGACGGCATAAATATAAACTGGTTCCTGATTCTAGAAAATTTATAATCCATTTTTCTATGCTTTTCGTATTGATAAACGATCTTACGATGAATGCTTTATACTGGAGTATCCGTGAACTATCACCTATTACCCCTCACTTATTTTATTTCAGAACTTTTCAAAAGGTTTTGTATATTTTGTTATTAGGCTTGCGAATCAATCATACATGCTGTAAATTTATGCCTGTCCTTCATTTTTTTGGTATGGTATAATAATCGCATTGTATGAATGCATTATTTGATTATTACATCCTTTTGACTGCCTTGCTGGCATCAAAATGGTAGTTACACTATAGAAACAAAATCAATAATAGCAAACTGGAAGGATGACTCACATGTACGATAATATATTGGATACGATCGGAAATACTCCAATGGTCAAAATCAAAAGATTAAACCCTAAGCCACACGTCACACTTTACGCAAAAGTCGAGGGTTTTAATCCGACCGGAAGTATTAAAGATCGTATTGCGCTAAAAATGATTGAGCAGGCGGAAGAATGCGGATCTTTAAAACCGGGAAAAACAATTATTGAACCTACTTCCGGCAATACCGGAATCGGTCTAGCTATGATTGGTGCGGTAAAAGGTTACCCCGTAGAAATTGTTATGAGCAGCGCGGTTTCGGTGGAACGCCGCAAAATGATCGAGTCGTTCGGTGCAAAGGTAACTCTTACAGCTGCAACGGAAGGTACCGATGGCGCCATCCGGAAAGCTCATGAATTAGTAAAAGCTTCCCCAAATCAATACTTTATGCCGAATCAGTTTTCTAATGAATATAATAAACTTGCGCATTATCTAACGACAGCAAACGAAATTTGGGAACAGACACAGGGAAAAGTCACACATTTTGTTTCTGCTCTTGGAACATCTGGCACATTAATGGGCGTCGGGATGGGCTTAAAAAGCAAGAACTCTGCCATACAGATTGTAGAAGCACAGCCGGTACGTGGGCACTATATTCAGGGGCTGAAAAATATGCAGGAAGCGATTGTTCCGGAAATTTACGACCCTACTCAGATTGACCGTACGGTAATGATTGAGTCCGAGGAAGCATTTGCAATGTGCAGAGAAATTGTAAAGAAAGAAGGCATCTTTGTTGGTATGAGCAGTGGAGCCGGCATGATAGCCGCCCTTGAATGTATCAAGGGTATTGAAGAAGGCATTGTCGTTGTTATCTTCGCCGACCGCGGGGAAAAATATCTGAGTACGAAATTATTCAATTCAACTCTTTAATTTGTTTTAAAAAGAGCGGCAAATGCCGCTCTTTTTTAGCTTGTGGGAAAGTATATTTAGGAGATAGTTAAGGGGTCGAAACCCCTTAATGTAAGATTAGTCCGCAGGCGGACATGTGCCGCTCCGGGGTCGGCGAATTAGAATAGCAAGTGCAACAAAGGAAGCCACAAGCAAGACCTGCGTGGTATAGTAGGAGTTGAGAGACAACTACTAAACGAAGGAGCTGCTTATGGCTTACCAACATCTTAACAGAAAAGAACGCGGACGTATAGCGCTATTATACCGTCAACGTGTATCAATCAGAGAGATCGCTCAACAGCTTGGGCGTTCACCTTCCACTGTCAGCCGGGAACTTAGGAGAAATCGTAATGAAAAATCTTATCAGGCAGACAGGGCACAGCAGCTGTACATTGAGCGGAGAGAACTTTGTCACCGGAAGGCACTATATGAGGATGAGATGATTTATTCATACGTTTGTGAAAAACTCATTCTCACATGGTCACCGGAGCAAATCGCGGGACGCATGAAGCTGGAACAGGCAGAAACGGGANTCTCTTTTTCGAGTATATACCGATGGATCAATAGAGGGCTTTTGCCACGTTCGTTACAGCTTAAAGCGCACCTACGCCACTTCCGGCGGCGGAAAAAACCGCGTCGATCCGTGAACCGGGTCGATGCAAAAAGCATCGCGGCCAGAGCAAAAG
>JANZZB010000055.1:0-9467 GCA_026419635.1 Clostridiales bacterium
ATAACATATTCGTCGCTTCCTTCGATCGGATACTTGATATGCCACAGGTGGCCTGCCTGTTCGTTATATTCCACTTCCGCATCAGATAACGCCGTAACACAGTGCGGGCACCAATTGATAATACGGCTGCCGCGGTAAATCAATCCTTTTTCATAAAGGTTAACAAACACTTCTCGAACGGCCTTGGAACAACCTTCATCCATCGTAAAACGTTCGCGGCTCCAGTCACAGGAAGAACCGAGTTTTTTTAACTGTTCGATGATACGGCTGCCGTATTGATGCTTCCAATCCCAGACGCGTTCCAAAAATTTTTCACGGCCAAGATCATAACGTGTTTTCCCCTCTTCTTTTCGAAGAGCTTCCTCAACTTTGATTTGTGTAGCAATTCCGGCGTGATCCGTTCCCGGAAGCCACAGCGCTGCATATCCCTGCATTCTTTTCACGCGAATTAAAATATCCTGCAGTGTCTCGTCAAAAGCATGACCCATGTGAAGCTGTCCCGTAACGTTCGGAGGAGGTATCACAATTGAATACGGCTTTTTTGCACTGTCGGCATCTGCTTTAAAAAATTCATTTTCCTGCCAAAATTGATAAAGTTCGTCCTCAAGCCCTTGCGGCTCATACGTCTTAGGCAATTCTTTTGCCATTTCGATAACTCCTTTATATAAATAAAATATGAAATAAATAAAAAACTTCGTCCTTCGAAAAGGACGAAGTTAAAACTCCGTGGTACCACCTAAATTCGTGTAAAACACGCTCTTAAGGACGCAAAATGCATCCCATTCCCGTATAACGGCGGGCTTCCGTCAAGGCCTACTTACCATCGGCTTTCGGTTTGCAGCTTCGAGGCTACCTTCCGTCATACCCGAACAAGAACTTGCACCAGCCGTTCCCTCTCTTTGCTTCGGGGATTACGTACTCCTCCTCATCATCGCCTTTTTCTATAACATTTATTATTCTATTATATTTTGTTTTTATTAATTGTCAACTGTAACAAATACAAAACTATTGAAATTTGAGGGTTTCCTAATAGATATTAGCCGACATTAGCTGGCAATGATGATTCTGACTTTACCTCCTTCCATGATTTCATAATCGGTAAAAATCTGAAAATTCTTAAAATTAGCTTTGGCTTCGCTTAACGTTACGTACTGTTTTAAATTCGTTGCAAAAACCTGGACTTCATCATCAATTTTCAAAAATCCGCCTGAAACGGTCACACCGCGTGAACCATCAAACTTATCAAGTCCAACAGTGCCCTGAGATATTAACTTCTTATACGGCAATTTCAGATAATACTGCAGATTTTCCATTCCTTTTGCAACTGCACCCGGTTCACCGGTGATTGCATCTGCTGTTTTTGAATAATACGTTTTCGTCTCATCGCTTTGCTGGAGATGTACGCTATAATAAGTTCTGGTTTTATCCTCTGGCAATTGAACCACTTCTTCATCTGCCGATAAAATTCCGTATTCATATCCATTGCCACTGACATCTGATACAACAATAACAGATACCCTTCCGGCATAATCGGTAAACACTTGTCTGATATTACTAGACTTTACAGTATAACAGGGGATATCAGCCGCGGAAATCTCGATCAGTGGAGCATTCGGGTCGACCTGTTCAAACACCCTTACCCCGGCAAGGACGTCGGTATTTCCCATTTTTCCCGCATAAATATCCCAATCCCCGTAAACATTGCTACCGTCAGTAACAGACGAAAAAGTCAGCTTTCCGTTTTGTAGCTGTGTAACTTTAACAAGCTTACCTTCCAACTTATAAAGATTGGATACAGCTGTTCCGTTAAAAATACCGGACCCATAAGTTGTGAAGTCCGCGGCTGCTTCCAGATGAACCCCAGATAACAGCGTAACCTTAGCAGTATTTGAATCGAGAGAATCGAGCACTCCGATTTGATCCGCCTGTATCTGTAACGATGGATAGGCCGCAGCAACATTCATATTAATGTCAAATAGCAGAGTTATATTCTGATTATAACTTAGATTGCCAAAATACTTTGAAGCATTTTTTGATACAGTAAATTCTTTTGTAAGCACTGTTACGGAACTTGGATAAGAAAATGACGGTGATGCTTTTTGATATACTCCGCTGATTTTTTTGTCAGATACATAGTATGTATCGTTCAATGAATTAAAGGTAACAACATCAAATCTTTTGACATCCGATACTTTTGCAGGAAGACCATTTTTTATTATTTTCGCTCCAACCGGCAGCTGATTGGCGGAGCTTATTCCATATATAAAGCATGTACCGGAAATGTTCAAACTTTCAACAGATATTAGAGAAATATCGCCGTCCGAATCATAAAACAAATTTATAGATGCGTCTTTTG
This sequence comes from Clostridiales bacterium, assembly GCA_026419635.1. Taxonomy (GTDB): domain Bacteria; phylum Bacillota; class Clostridia; order Oscillospirales; family Butyricicoccaceae; genus UBA6114. The sequence goes on from JANZZB010000055.1 coordinate 2,357, forward strand.
AAATATCAAACCATCCTTTATCATAATCAGATATATCACCCGAAATGATGACTTTTGCATCACTTGGTATTTCAAAATTACCGGTTTGCGTTTCGATTTTATCCGGGTAGCTCCTCGTGACCGTTGCTCTTATCGACTTACTGCTATCGGAAATAAATCCTTTTACTATATTTGTATCGTTTGATTCCATAACAAGATAGCCTGACGTGCCTATAAGGGGTGATGGTAGACTGTGTTTAATTATTTTAAGTATTTTTTTGCTGTCGATATAAAAACGAGCATTGTTCGCTTTTATAGAAGAATCATTTTGTGCAGTTCCCAAAAGAATTACTTCATCAGTAACTTCGTTAAATGATTTATTGAGCAAAGCCGCTCCTTCTTTTGTTTTTGTTAGTAATGTATTACGTATAAGAACGGCTGCTTGTCCGCGTGTAACTGGTGCATCGCTGGACAAAGAAGAAATACCGTCCAAAAGCCCCAAATCTTCTGCTTTTGATATATAGTCTTGAGGCCATAGTGCACCGACATCTTGGGTTTTATAACCAAGCATGTTTAACATAACTGTAACTGCCTGGGCATAGGATATCTGTTTTTGAGGGAGAAAATTCCCGTCTGGAAAGCCACGGAGTAAAGCATGTTTTTTAACCGCTGCGTTCACGTAAGCTGATCCCCAGAAACTGTACGGAACATCGGGAAAAAGAGAATAATTTTTATAATTCTGATAATCATTATCCCCCATACTTAGCACAGCCATTTTGCAAAACTGTGCCCTTGTTACACATTCATTAGGAGAGAATTGATCGGCAGACGTCCCTTCCACAATCCCAAGCGAACAAAGAGAGGCCGCGGCCCGGTTTGTTTCATAATCGGAAATATCCGAAAAAGCGGCTGCACTTAATGTCATCGCTGTCATTAGTGTAAGTAAAATAAATAATTTTTTCAAAATTGAGACCCCTTTCGGTATTACTGTGCGCGAAGTGCTTCAACAGGCTGTAGTTTTGACGCTTTGTTTGCGGGATAAAATCCAAAAAACATCCCAAGTGCTACAGAAAACCAAAATGCTCCAGTCACAATTGTCATGGATGGAATAACAAGAGTTTTGAGCGTAACCGCTCCAAGCAAAGCAGATCCTAAAAAACCGAATGCAATTCCCACTACACCGCCGCAAGCGCTTATAGTACCTGACTCGATTAAAAACTGAGATATAATATCGCGCCTTCCGGCACCGATTGCCATACGGATGCCAATTTCCCGGGTACGCTCCGAAACGGAAACAAGCATAATGTTCATAATACCGATTCCTCCAACCAGCAGCGAAATACCGGCAATACCTCCAACAACAAGGCTGAACATTTTCATAGATTTATTGTTTTCTTCCATCCACTGATTATCACTATAGATGCCAAAATTCTCAGGTCTCCGGAATTTCGGTTTAAGAAATTCCGTCAATTTGTCAATTGCTGTTTTTGTAGCTTTTGAGCTTTTGGCCTTTACAGTATAAATATTTATATTTTTAAATCCGGTAATTGACCCTATAAGAGTATAAGGAACCAATACCATATCATCCTGAGAATATTGCACCCCGTCAAATTTCCCCTCAAAGACTCCGATTACGGTAAATGTTTGGCCTTTGATTGCTAGTTTTTTTCCAACCGGATTTTCAAAACCAAACATTTCTTTTCTTATCCGCTCACCTATAATTGCGACTTTTACTCTGTTTTTAATGTCCGTATAAGAAAGTTTTCTTCCATTGCTAAGAGTAAAATTATTGCAGACAGCATATTTGTCGTTTCCAAAAAAAACGTTCGTATCCAGTGTCTTAGTTTTGTACCTTACCTTATACTGCATGCTTTGATCCGGAGAAACTCCGTCTATATATTCGGAATGGCTTGCGCAAAATGTATATAGATCACTTGTTAAATCCACACTCTCGTTACAATTAATTACGATCTTGTTTTTACCCATCTTTTCAAACTGATTCATAACACTCTTTTGCATCCCCTGTATAACGGACACGAGTGTAATGACAGAGCTAACACCAATGATAATTCCTAGCATTGTTAAAAAGGAACGCATTTTATTATTCAAGACTGATTTGATTGCCATTAAAAATGATTGATGAAAATTCATGCCCTGCCTCCTTCAAGCAAACCGCTTGATTTTTCCGGCAATCCATCCGATTTAATTTTTCCATCCTGAATTGTTAAAATTCGTTTCGCACACTGCGCAAGGTGATTGTCGTGAGTAATTAACAGGATGGTTGTCCCTGCACCGTTTAAGTCGATCAACATTTTCATGATTTCGTTACCAGCTTTTGAATCCAGGTTGCCGGTAGGTTCATCAGCAAGGATAATAGGGGGTTTCGTGGAAACCGCTCTTGCAATGGCAACTCTTTGCTGCTGCCCTCCAGACATTTCGGTAGGACGATGATTCATTCTTCCTTCAAGTCCAACGGATACCAAAGCGTCATGGGCCAGTTTTTTTCGTTCTGACGGTTTTATCCCTTGATAGATCAAAGGAAGTTCCACATTTTCTAGTGCAGTCAATGCGGGAATTAAGTTAAATCCTTGAAAAATAAAACCAATCATCTGATTTCTGATATTTGATAAAACCGAAAGCCTCATATCGTTTACGGCTTTTCCTCTCAAATAATACTCCCCATATGTTGGTATGTCCAAGCATCCGAGAATATTCATAAGCGTAGATTTACCAGATCCCGATTGACCTAAAATGGCCACAAATTCGCCTTCTTTAATTTGAAGCGAAACATTGTCGAGCGCCTTTACTTCACTTGGTGTGCCTTCATGATAAATTTTACTGATTTGCCTTACATCGATGAGATCCATTGTGCACTCCTTTTTTAGCCAACAGCAACGGCAACTTGTCCATTGCCCATTCCATTTTGATTTGTTTGACCGATAAGAACGACCTCATCTCCTTCAATAAGCCCAGATACAATCTCCGTGTTTTGATTATCAGAAATTCCGGCCTCAACAAGCACCGCCTGATAGCCTTTCGGGATTTGATCGGCAGGCACTTTTGCTGGTTTTTCAATTTTCCTTCCGTCAACAGTTTTTACAAACACAGCTGTTCCCTCTTCGGTATAAGTGACAGCTGCGGACGGTATCATTAGGCAGTCTTCTTTGACAGCAGAGGAGATTCTATAGTTAACGCCTATCCCCGGCATTAGATCGCCCGGGTTATCAATTAGGATCTTGGCTGGAAAATAAGCAACACCGCAGCTTTGGTTCGAGTCCGATTTTGCACTGTAACTAACAGAGTTTATACTACCCGTGAGTGTTGTCGTTCCATCCGACTTATCGTAGCTTATTGTAACCGGCTTTCCAACCGCTACTTTGGATATATCCATCTCGTCTACTTGTATTTCAACCATCATTTTTGAAAGATCCGAAATTACCACGATATCCGTACCAAAATTTTCGATTTTATCGCCGGATTCTTTTAATATAGATGTCACGATTCCGTCAATCGGTGAAGTTATAGTACTTTGTGATAACGCTTGTTCGCACTCTGTAAATTCCTTTTGTGCTTCGTCCAGTTTGCGCTTTGCTTCGAAAAGTTTTTTTTGCGGATCCTGTTCACTTTTTAACACACAGAGTGTCTGGCCCCCCGAATACTCCTGATACTCACAAAGGTTGTTTCCGGCGACTTTACCGGATGCTTTGAATGTAAGCGATGTTTCCTTATTGTACTCGAGTTTGCCGGATTCTGCCGGCATAATATTTCCGCCGGTTGTTTTGATAACTGCCGTTGCCGGCATATCTTTTGTCAATGTACCTGGGTTTTGGATGATCACGTTGACCTTAAATAGGACAGCTCCCGCATCGTTTATCTTTTTTACAAATTGAACTGATTCCACTTTGCCATTTACTGTTGACATGCTCGACGGTATTGAAACAACAGCGTCCATTCCCGTTTTAATTTTTTTTATAAAACCGTAATTAAAATAAAGGCTAAGTCTCATTTTAGAATCATCTGCAAACGTACCGACAGCGGTTCCGCTTGAAATATCCAAGCCCTCTATGATATTTGTAGCATCCAGTTTTACTAATTTCCCGTTAAACGGTGCTTTCAAGGTCAGATTTTGGATTTCTTCACTTACCTGGCGGTACGATTCCTCCGCGCTGTCATAAGCTGCGGTTGCCGAATCCAAATCATCTTGCATAAGTTCCGTATCAACGGTTAAGATTTTATCACCCGTTTTTACTCTATCACCGGCTTTTACATAAATCTCCGTTATTTTGCCTTTTATTTTTGATCCAAGCGTTTCCTGTTTTTTGGGAACGACCGTGCCGTTTCCGGTAACGAATGATTCAAGTCTTCCTCTTAAAACTGTAGCCGTCTGTGTTTTATTTATATCTTTTTTACTCTTATCAAGAAGAAGCTTGACCGATAAAACTGCAAGTATTATAAATAATATTGCAAGCGAAGAAAAAAAGATCCGTTTTTGTTTTTTACTAAACCTGCTTTTTTTCTTCTTTCCCTCATCCGCAAATGGATTTCGTTTCGGATTTTCAACTTGTGTCTGCTTTGGAAATTCTTTACCATTGCCTGAGCTTTCAAGATCAAGCGTTGCAACTTCTTTTTCTTCTGTCATTCTCTTTTCCTCCCAGTGATGCCATTGCATTCTTATATTAGATGTTAATTTCTACAAAAAGTTTCCAAAAATGGAAAAATATTTTTTCATAAAGTTATCACAAATCTTACACACAATATCTCTATTTATGACAAATTTCATTTTAACGCCTGTAAATTTCTGTCACAAGGAACAATATAATAACATTTTTAAAAAATTTGTAACTTACTTGACTTTAATAAAAGTTGATGTTATACTTTTCTAGCCTAATAAACCGGGGTGTAGCGCAGATGGTAGCGCGCTTGGTTCGGGACCAAGAGGCCTGGAGTTCAAATCTCCACACTCCGACCAAAGAATAACCCTGCAACGCAAGTCGTTGCAGGGTTATTTCATTTTTTTATTTTATTATTTATTAAATTTATCATGATATTTTTTTAAGATTACAGCTAAAGTTTCTCGTGATAGTACGTTTTGCCACATATAGTCGCCGTTTTTATTCCCGGTTATTAGTCCATTCTCTGTTGCCCATTTTGCAGCATCTTCCGCCCAAGATGACGGTACGCTTTTCCCTTCCACATTATCCACTCCAAACAAATAATATCTGGGACTGCAATTTTCGGTATCCTTATCCAGCCATTCCGGAGCAACATAAATCTCGTCTCCCGAAACGCTGACTTTCCCCCGTCTTCCTGTTTTTAAAAATTTACCCTCATAGAAGCCGGGATCATAAATAATTACTTTACCGTCTTTTATTCCTGCCGCCACAATATAGCAACCAATGTCAGAAAACAAACCCGTATATCCGGTTCTGTCCCCTCCAACATTAATAATTGCCAACCCTCTTGTCAAATGCGAAACGAGTACATTTATATCGTTTGTTGTTTTTATCATTAATCCAAAATCTTTAGCAATACAGGATGCAAGTAGCTCCATTTTAGTATCCCCGGTGATACGGGCGCCCGCTTTCATTGCGTAAAGGGCCGATTCATCCGGAGGCCAAACTTCTCCTGTAAGCTCTTCTACAACCATAGATGCGCAGCAAACCCCTGAGCCTCCCGTTTTTACCGTTGCAGTTGGATTACCTGCAGAGGGGTATGGCACATTCGAATAATTATTTTGATTGTAATACATATTAGTTTCCTGATTCGTTCATTTGGTCTGAACTTTTAGAAACATCTTCTGTTAACTCGTTCGCGACCAAGTATCCTATAACGGAGCCATACGCTGTGATTATTGTAGTCACCTGAACAATCGTCTTTTGGTTACAGTGAAAGAATGCGATAATACTTGTTATAAGTCCTGCAGCCGATAACCAGAATTTTCGGCTGGTTAACTTTATAAAAAACAAATTAAAGTCAAATTTCATTCTTTTACTCCTGTATTATTTTTCGTCCTCTCTTCTATTCATTCCGGTACAGCCGTCGCTATCAAAGGCTTCTTCTCTAACAACATATGCAATTATTAAATTATAGAAACAGCTGTTTATAATTTGTTTTTTAGGCATTTTGAAATATTTATTTAAACATTCTGATTTTCTATATTTCCAGCTATATTTTCATGAAATTGTTAAATTTGAGCAAACTATTTCAGGAGGTGATTTTATGCAAAATGAATTTGCCGGTCTAGGTCAATTAATTGCACAAAATGAAAAAGCTAAAAGATATTATATGTCTTTACCCGATTATGTAAGAAACCAAATTGCAACACGTGCTGATAACGTAAACACTTATTCAAGCTTACGTGATTATGCGGAAAACCTGCTTCGAGGCGATGACTAAACTCGTACAAATCTATACATTTTATTTTGAGGTAATTATGGCGAAATTCGATGAACTTCCCGAAGAAATTAAGCTTGCTCTGAAAAAAACCAGAAAGGCAATGGAGCTGTTTTACACTTACCCTGTAAAAAAACGTCAAGATCTATTAAATAGAATTCATAATTTCAATAAATCTAATAAACTTTAATTTCTCCATTCACAAAAGATGGTATAGCTATATCGTCTTTTGTGAACGGAATATTTCCGATTAGAATCATATAAACTTGTACCTATACTAAAATATTGTTATAATAACGCTGAGTCTTTACGTGAAGGGGTGGCTTACATGTCTGTGATCGATCTCGGACAAAAGTTTAACTTAGGCTGGAAAACAATATATAGCAGTAACGACACATACGAATTTTACAAAAAACATGAGATACTTCGGAATGCAAAGATTAAAAGTAAAACAAAAGTCGGAGATGAAGTTTATGATACAGCTTTTAATCGATATAATATTTTAGTAAAAGCGAAGGATTTCGATCGGGCTAAACAAATACTTGATATTAAATAAAAAAAGAATTACTGTAAGCCAATGGAATGTTACTGTCATTACCTTACGTTTAATATGTTTAAATACAAAAGAAGGGCGCATAAACATGCGTCCTTCTTTCAGCTTGTCAAAAAAGTATATTTAGGGGACTTACGGGGTCGAAACCCCTTAATGTAAGATTAGTCCGTAGGCGGACATGCGCCG